>NZ_JBFTZS010000180.1:0-8406 GCF_056406675.1 Caulobacter sp. P1_B12_2
ACTCAGGCCTTGCCGCGGGTGCCTGTCACCGTTCGTGGCGCGGCCTTTGCCGCCTTTTCCAGAGCCCGCACCGCGTCCTTGCCGTTCCAGCGCGCCGACGGCTCGGGCGAGGCGGCCAGGCGGCGGGCGGTCTCGAGCGCGGCGGCCTTCAGCACCGGGCTCTTGCGCAGCCCGATCGCCCGCAGCGCCCAGTTCACCGCCTTCTTGACGAAGTTCCGATCGTCGCCGGCCGCACGCTCGATCAGCACCAGGCCGTCGAGGAACGGCTGGTCGTCGTCGCCCTTGTGGTGCAGGGCCAGGCAGGCCAGCAAGGCGAAGGCGGCCCGCTTGCCGAACTCGTCGTTCAGCCGCGCCCACTCGCCGACCTTGGCGAAGGCGTGGGGCGACTGGTCGAACAGCTTGAAGCAGACCGTGTCGACGATCGCCCAGTTGTCGAAGTCGGCCCGCCAGGCGTCCATCTGGGCCGGTGTCACCTGGGCCGGATCGTCGACCAGGCTGGCCAGCATCAGGGCCTCGTAGACGCCGGTCTCCCACAGGCCGGCGGCCAGCTCGCGATCGCGGCCCAGGCGCTTGGCGATCTTCTGCAGGTTGGCCATCGACACGCCCAGGGCGCTGGGCGCGTCGATGGCGAACCGCGAGAGATTGGCCAGGTCGTGGTCGGTGGCCGCCTCGCGCAAGGCGGCCATAGCGCTCGCGACCCGATCTTCCATCACCATGCCTGGCCCCTTCTCGACAGGTCCGGCCGTCAGTCGACGGTTTCGAGCAGGGCGTCGAGGCGGGCGTAGCCCATCTCCATCCCCTCGGTCATGCCGCTGACCAGGGCGCCCTTGCGCGCCGCTTCGTTGGCGTAAATCACCGAGGTGGTCAGGGTGGTGCGCCCGCCGGCTTCGGCCAGGGTCGAGGTGACCACGGTCTGGCCGCCGGTCCAGTCGTCGTCGAACACCTCGGTGTGGACGATCCGCTCGGGCGCGGTGATCTCCTGGTAGACGCCGGCCAGGCCCATGTCGCGGCCGTCCTGGTTGCGCCAGACGTAGCGGAACTGGCCGCCGACCTTCAGGTCGATCTCGCAGACCGGCATGGTCCAGCCGGGCGGACCCAGCAGCCAGCGCTTCACCAGATCGGGCTTGGTCATGCAGTCGAACACCAGGTCGCGCGCGGCGGCGAAGGCGCGGGTGAACACCACCTCGCGGTCGCCCTGGGTGGCGAGCGTCAATTTGTCTTGGGCCACGGGTCGTCTCCTTCTGGATGGGGGGAGGGCGCTTCAGCGCCCCTGGGTGGTCTTCAATTCGTCGAGCAAAGTGTCGAGGCGCYGGAAATTGGCCTCCAGCGTCTGGCGGTAGGCCTCCAGCCAGGCGTTGGCCTCGGCCAGGGGCTTTTCCTCCACCCGCACCGGGCGGCGCTGGGCGTCGCGGCCCCGCGAGACCAGCCCGGCCTTCTCCAGCACCTTCAGATGCTTGGAGATCGCCGGCTGGCTCATGGCGAACGGCGCGGCCAGCTCGCCGACCGAGGCCTCGCCCGTCGCCAGCCGCGCCAGGATGGCGCGCCGGGTCGGGTCGGCCAGGGCGGCGAAGGTGGCGTCGAGCCCCGCGGGATTTCCATAACTCATCAGTTCCATAACTAAATGGTTATATTCATCGCGAGCGGGCGTCAAGCCCCGTCAAAATGTCGCGGCGCGGGTATGGTTAATGAGGCGTTAGGACTCAGTCGCCATTTCTCGAATCTGGCCTAGCTGGGCCTCGGAGATTCGGAATGAGCGGGTTCAATCGGCTGCCTCTCGGCTGGAGGCTGATCGTCGTCCTCGGCCTGCTGGCGGGCCTGGGCCAGCTGGGCTGGGCGGCGTTCGGCGGGCCGGGCCTGGTCTCGCCGTTCAGCATGGCAGGCATGGCGACCCTGGTGGCCACCCTGATCATCGGACTCCTGGCCTGGAATGACGCCACGCGTCGCGCCCTGGACGGCTTGAGCCGTTCGGTCGACGCCCTGGGCGCCGGCCAGTATGACCAGCCCCTGCGTTCACCCGACACCGACGACCAGCAGGTCCAAGCCCTGGCCAAGGGGTTGGACGGCGTGCAGCGCAAGCTGGCCGTCGACCGCACGGCCCGCGCCGCCGAGGACGCCGAGCGCGCCGCCGCCGACGCCGAGCACGGCCGTCGCGCTCTGGAGCTCGAGACCTACGCCCGCACCCAGCTGACCGCCGTCAACACCCTGGGCCAAGGCGTCGAGAAGCTGGCCGAGGGCGACCTGATCTGGCGCATGCGCGAGGAGGGCTTCCCGGCCGAGGCCCGGAAGATCCCCAGCGACTTCAACGCCGCCGTCGACAACCTGCAACAGACCCTGGCCGGCATCCTCGGCGCGGCCCGCAGCATCCGCGCCGGCTGCGGCGACATCTCGGCCGCCGCCGACGACCTGGCGCAACGCACCGACCGCCAGGCGACCGGCCTTGAGCGCACGGCCGCCGCCCTCGACCAGATCACCGCCACGGTGAAGAAGAGCTCCGACAACGCCGAGAAGGCGCGGGGCGTGACCCAGAGCGCCAAGTCCAACGCCGAGAAGAGCGGCCTGGTCGTGCGCGAGGCCGTCGAGGCCATGGGCGGCATCGAGAAGTCCTCGCAGTCGATCACCCAGATCATCGGCGTCATCGACGAGATCGCCTTCCAGACCAACCTGCTGGCCCTGAACGCCGGGGTCGAGGCCGCCCGGGCCGGCGACGCCGGTCGCGGCTTCGCGGTGGTGGCGCAGGAGGTGCGGGCCCTGGCCCAACGCTCGGCCGACGCCGCCAAGGAGATCAAGGGCCTGATCCGCGCCTCCAGCGAGCAGGTCGGCAAGGGCGTCAAGCTGGTCGGCGAGACCGGCCAGACCCTGGACCAGATCCTGGGCCAGGTGATCGAGATCAACGACCTGGTCGGCGAGATCGCCGCCTCGTCCAAGGAGCAGGCGGGCGGCCTGGCCGAGGTCAACGCCGCGGTCAACCAGATGGGCCAGGTGATCCACCAGAACGCCGCGATGGTCGAGCAGTCGGCGGCCGGCGCCMGCGCCCTGGCCGCCGAGGCCGAGGAGCTGGAGCGCCTGCTGGGCGGCTTCCAGATCGGGGCCCAGATCCACGAATATCGTCCGCGCCAGGACCATCGTCGCGAGGCCCCCGCCGCCCCGCGCCGCGAAGCCTTCCGCGATCGCTACGTGCAGGGCGCCAATGCGTTGAAGATCGAGCCGCGCTCGCGTCCCGGCGAATGGCGCTGACGCAGGGCGATGTCTCGCCCTGTGGCGGAGCCGATCGAAGCGGCGCACATTCTGATCCTGGACCGCTCATCCGACGTTAGGGCGTTTGGGTCTAGGCTCAGGCACGACGGGCTTCCGTCAGGACGACCATGAACGAATACGCCGCGCCCTTCGCCCGACCCGAGTCCGAACCGGCCCCCACGCCGCGCTCGCGCGCCGCCCTGCTCAAGCGGCTGGCCGACGTGGTCTGCCTGCCGGCCAGCCGCATCAACGCCTTCGAACGCTCGATGACCGCCGACCTGCTGGTGGAGATGCTGCGCGACGCCGTCGTGGGCGAGCGCGAGAAGGTGGCCCGGCGCCTGGCCAACCTGACCGAGATGCCCGGCGTCCTGGTCCGCCTGCTGCTGCGCGACGAATTGCCGGTGGCCCGGGCCCTGCTGGAGAATTCGCCGGTCCTCAGCGACGCCGACCTGATCAGCTGCCTCTACAACAGCACCCAGGACCACCGCCGGCTGGTCGCCCTGCGGCGCGGCGTCAGCGAGGTGGTGGCCGACGCCCTGGTCGACATGGACGAGACGGGGGTCATCGAGATCCTGCTGAAGAACGACCTGGCGCGCTTCAGCCACCAGGGGGTCGAGAACATCGTCGCGGCCAGCCGCGACAATCCGCAACTGATTCCCCTGCTGCTCAAGCGCGCCGAACTGCGCCCCAGCCATGCCTATGTGATGTTCTGGTGGTCGGACGCCGAGGCGCGACGGACGATCCTGCAACGGTTCGCCGTGTCGCGCGAGATTCTGCAGGACGCGGTCGGCGACGTCTTCCCCCTGGCCTCGGCCGAGGGGTGGCAGGATCCGCTGTCGCGAAAGGCGCTTCAGTTCATTGAACGACGTCAGCGAAATCGCGCCGCCATCGCCAAGAGCCCCTATGACAGTCTCGAGGACGCGATCGCCGCGGCCCAGACCGGCATGACCCGCGAGACGGCCGAGGAGATCTCGTATCTGTCGGGCCTCAAGCCCATGACCGGGGCCAAGATCTTCACCGATCCGGGCGGCGAGCCGCTGGCGATCCTGTGCAAGGCCACGGGTCTGCCGCGCGGCGCCGTGAGGGCCTTGTGGCGAGGGCTGCGCAGGCCTGAGGCCGACGCCTCGGGCGTACCGTCGCCGGCCCTCGAGCGGGTGCTGACGGCCTTCGACACCATCGCCGTGGACCGCGCCCAGACCATGCTGCGCTACTGGAACTGGTCGCTCTCGTCGGCCATGACACCGGCCCTGCTTAAGGCCATCCGCGAGGGCGACGAAGCCGCCGTGGATGAGTATTCGGTGCCGCAGCGCGCGGCCATGCTGGCGCTTTCCCGCGACTTCGCACGTTAGTCGACCAAAGTCGTTGAGTGTGTTCATCGACTATTGTCTGGCCAGGGTTCGCCTAAAGCTGAAACATTATGTCGGCCGACAGCTTAGCGTTGCGTGGTAAGGCCAGTTCACAGACTCCCCTGAACGGTAGATACCAGCACGTCTATGTTGCTAGAGTGCAATAATATGCTATCCAAAACTGAATTGGCTCCTGGGAAGCCAGTATGAGTCGGGGGAGAGACAAGAAGATGGACAACCAGTCCGACCTGATGGAAGTCACGGCAGGCCTTGTCGCCGCTTATGTGGGGGGCAACACCATCGCGGCGGCCGACATCCCGGCCCTGATCCGCAGCGTGCATCAGGCCCTGTCGAATGTCGGCGCGAAGGTCGAGGCCGCCGAGACCAATCGCGAGCCGGCCGTGTCGATCCGGCGCTCGATCACGCCGGACTATCTGATCTGTCTTGAGGACGGTCGAAAGTTCAAGTCGCTGAAGCGGCACCTGCGCACCAAGTACGACCTGAGCCCCGAGCAGTATCGCGCCCGCTGGGACCTGCCGAAGGACTATCCGATGGTCGCGCCGAACTACGCCCAGGCGCGGTCGGACCTGGCCAAGCAGATGGGCCTGGGGCAGGGCGGCCGGAAGCCGGCGCGCCGCGGGCGCGGTTGAGGGCCCGATAGAGTTCTGACGCAATTTGTATTGTCATCCCGGACAAGCGCGTAGCGCGCCGATCCGGGACCGACGCGTGAACTCAGAGCTTCCGGCGGTCCGGATCGGCGCCCGACTTGTCCGGGATGACAGCCGTTTTGAAGCTTAGCTGAATCCGCGCCCTACCGCCCGCCGCGAACCTGCGCCGCCGTGACCTCGAAGGCCAGGGGCCGGCCCGCACCGGCGTCGGCCAGGCTGGCCAGGGTGGTCTGGGCGATCGCCGACAGCGCCTCCTCGGTCAGGAAGGCCTGGTGGCCGGTGATCAGCACGTTGGGGAAGGTCAGCAGGCGCTGGAAGACGTCGTCCTGGATGATCTCGTTCGAGAGGTCCTCGAAGAACAGATCCGCTTCCTGCTCGTAGACGTCCAGGGCGACGCCGCCCACCCTTCGGGACTTTAGCCCCTCGATCAGGGCGACGGTGTCGATCAGCGCTCCACGACTGGTGTTGACCACCACCACGCCGGGACGCGCGGCGGCCAGCCGGGGTCCGTCGATCAGGTGGCGGGTTTCGGGCGTCAGCGGGCAGTGCAGGGTGATCAGGTCGACCTCGCGCAGCACTTCGTCCACGGGAGCGTAGCGCACGCCGATCGCGAGCAGTTCGGGATCCTCGACCAGGTCGCTGGCCAGCACCTCGCAGCCGAAGCCCAGCCGCAGGCTCCGGGCGACCAGGGCGCCGATCCGGCCCGTGCCCACCACCCCGACCTTTCGGCCCGAGAGATTGCGGCCGATCAGGCCGTCCAGGGCGAAGTTGTTCTCGCGAACCCGGTTCCAGGCGCGGGGGATATTGCGGTCCAGGGCCAGCATCAGCCCGATCGTGAACTCGGCCACCGCTTCGGGCGAATAGGCCGGGACGCGCACCACGGCCAGACCCAGGCGCTCGGCCGCCTCCAGATCGACATTGTTGTATCCGGCGCAGCGCAGGGCCACGAAGCGGGTCCCGCCCTTGGCCAGGGTCTCCAGCACGCCGGCGTCCACGCGGTCGTTCACGAACACGCAGACGGCGGCGTAGCCCTCGGCCAGGACCGCCGTGCTGGCGTCGAGCCGAGCCTCGAAATAGTCGATCTGGTGACCGAAACCGCGATTGGCCGCGTCGAGGAAGCGGCGGTCATAGGCCTTGGTCGAGAAGACCGCCACGCGCAGGGCGGCGGTCAACCAGCAGGACCGATGGTCAGGGCGTCGTCGGCGGTCTCGGCGCGCATTTCGGTATCCTCGGTCAGTTCGATGCGACGATAGCATGGGGTTCGGAAGCGCCCAGGTGATTTGGGCCGTTCGGGTTGTGGCTTCCGGGCAACGGACCGGCGGAAGGCCGGGCGTGTAATCGGGCGTCCGAGCCGGCCCGCCCTCGCTGGAAAGTTTGAGTCTGAGCGTTCATTAACCTTAACTCAAACAATCGCTTGCGTGTCCGGGGGGCGTTTTGGACGCGCCCCTAGGCATCCTCATTTGGCCCTGAACGTTTCGCTTGCGGATTGACTCGCCTCAACAAACTTAGCTGTGGAGCGCGATTTTCGCTGGCGGCGATTCGGTCCTTAAGACATAGTGAATCGTCGTGATTCCAACGGCTTGTTAAGGAATCTGAAGATGAACGCGCAGATGAGCGCATCGGCCACGGCGGCCCGCGCTCACCAGGAGATGTTCGCCTACTGGGCGTCCCTCCGCCGGGGGGCTAGCCTCCCGTCGCGCCTCGACCTGCATCCCGCCGGCATCAAGCGCATGCTGCCGACCGTCAGCCTGATCGACGTCAAGCGCGACCCGGACGGCGCGATCGACTACCGCCTGCGCCTGGCCGGCACCGGCCTCTACACCGTCTATGGCCGCGAGATCACCGGCCGCACCCTGGACGACGTCTACAACACCGCCGCCGTCGAATACTGGCGCCGCGAGCTGGACAAGGTGGTCACAGAACGTCGCCCGGGCGTCGGGGTCCACAGCCTGGCCTGGAAGGGCACGCCGCACATGTCGATCCTGTGGCTGCGCCTGCCCCTGGCCAGCAACGGCAAGGACGTCGACATGATCCTCGGCTACGACGCGGTGGTCGGCTCGCAGGTCGGCGAGCACAGCGGCATTCGCGCCGCCTAAAGGCTCTTCGCGCCGTGATCGCCACGGCTCAGCTTGCTCCCAGCATTTCGCCGCCTATTGTCCGCCGCGCGAAAGCCTTTGGGGAATCTGGGGAAGGGGCCGCGGTGACCGCCGACCACGACGTCTTTCAGTTCATTCGCGAGCACGTGCGTTCGGTCTGGGCGTTGGAGCTGCTGCTGCGGCTCAAGCACGACCCCGGGCGTCGCTGGTCGGTGGAAGAACTGGTGGGCGACCTGAGGGCCAGCCACAGCCTGGTGGCCGACAACCTGGCCGCCTTCGAGAGCGCCGGGCTGGTGGTCGCCGACGACGACGGCGGCTTTCGCTATCAGCCCGCCGCCGTGGTGCTGGCCAAGGTCTGCGACGACCTGGACAAGACCTATCGCACCAAGCCCGTCACGGTGATCCGCTGGATCTCGGCCCCGACCGAGCGGCTGCAGTCCCTGGCCGACGCCTTCAAGTTCAAGGGGAAAGACCGATGAGCGGGCCCACGGTGGTCTATATCCTCTGCATGCTGGCCAGTCTGACCTGCGCGGGCCTGCTGACCCGGGCCTGGCTGACCAGTCGCTCGCGCCTCCTGCTCTGGACCGCGATAAGCTTCGGCTTCCTGGCCCTGAACAACCTGTTGCTGGTGGCCGACCTGGTGATCTTCATCACCCAGGTGAACCTTCTGCCCTACCGCCAGGCCAGCGCCGGCCTGGCCATCGCCACGCTGCTGTACGGCTTCATCTGGGAGGTGGACGAATGAGCGTCCCGATCACCCCGCTCGAAGGCCTGATCGCCGGCGGCCTGGCCACGGGCTTCCTGATCGCCGGCCTGTTCTTCCTGAAGTTCTGGCGGCGGACGGGCGATCGCCTGTTCCTGGCCTTCTCGGCCGCCTTCGGCCTGCTGGCCGTGGGCAACGCCCTGCCGGTGCTGCTGGGCACGCCGCACGAGGAGCGCAGCGGCATCTACCTGATCCGCCTGGCCGCCTTCGTGCTGATCATCGTGGCGGTGCTGGCCAAGAACCTGCGGCGGGGCGAGCGCTAAACGCTCACCCCTCCAGGAACTGCTCCACCTCGCGCC
>NZ_JBFTZS010000181.1:0-8406 GCF_056406675.1 Caulobacter sp. P1_B12_2
CCCGGAAGGGGCCGTCGGCGACTCCGACTGATCCTCGAACAGGCCGGTTTGAACTCCCAGCCCCGTCAACCCGCCTGTCCCGCCATCGCCCCCGCCAGGCCTTGGAGCCTTCTGAGCCCGCCGCCCGCCGCGACCCGATCGCMARGCCAGGCGGCCCCGCTCGGTTCCATCTCCATCGCCTGCTTGGGCCGGTACCAAGAGCCCTCCCCGTGATGGAGACCCGTTCAGTATGCGGCCGGTCTGAGCGCGGCGGAGGTTGTGACGCTGATTATTTTGCAGGGCGTTGGAAGGGTTGAGGTTCTTGGCGCGATTGGCGGGGATTGAGCGCCGTCTATCCCCGCGAACGCCCTCGGCCCGTCCGTGGGCGCGCTGCGCGCTCGTCCGGGATGACAACCGTTGTTGGTCATATGCGATAGCCTGCCGGCGGAGGGCCGCGCCGAACCCCTCCCTCCGGGAGAGGGTGAAAGCCGCCCTACTCCGCCCCACCCATCGTCGCGAACCCATGAGCCCGCGCCAGGGTCTCGCCCGCCGCGATCCGCGCCGAGGGATTGAGACGGGGTTCGCCGACCTTGTGCAGCGTGTTGCGGTCTACGTGGCGAAACGGCGCGGACCGGCCGCGCACCTGGAGCAGGGTGGTGGACACGTAAGACCAGCCGCCGTCGGCGTTGAAACACACGTCGAGCTCGTAGGAGTCGGTCCGGAACGCCCATTCCAGGAAATCGGTGGAACAGATCCCATAGCCGGGACCGCCCCGCTCGGCCCGGACGACAAGACCCGATCCGTCGGGCGCGGCGCGGCCGCTGGCTAGGGCCACTTGGCCGCGCGGCAGGGCCAGGGTCTGCATCACCAGTCCGGTGGCGGGCTCCCACAGCCAGTATCCGATCTGGTCGTGGAAGGTGGTGTCCTCGTCCGAGGCGACGATGTGGACGTGGTAGCGCAGGCCGTACAGCAACTGCGGTCCGTTGGCCTGGGGGTCGATGGGGTGGATCTCGATGCGCTCGAGATAGTCGCGCCGCTCAGGCCCTTCGGCCTTGGGATTCAAGTCGACGCCCTTGCGGCCTTCCCACACGCCGGCCAGCGGGGTCAGCGGCCCCAGATTGGCCAGGGCGTCGGGATTCACGTCCGCCGGCTCGGTGAAGATGTCGTCGGGAAAGTCGATCATCGTGTCCGTGTTCCGGTGAAGCTTGGCGGCGCGTTAGGAAGGGATGGGCCGACGCTGATGAAAAAGGGAAGTTGGCGCGGACTGGGCAGGCGAAGGGTTTGGATGTCGAGTTCGGATAGGATTTTGGAGCTAGCCCCTCTGGCCAACGAACCATTCCGTGGCGACGATGAATCGTTCTGCGTGCTCTGGCGACGCAAATGGGCCAACCATGCGGCCTGAGTGTCGGTCGACGAATGCGGTGTCTTCAAACCGCTCACTTTCGACCAGATAGGTCTCGCCGTTGGAGAACTCTCGGATCTCGGCCGCGCGTTTGCCATCCTCGCTGTAGAGCGTGCAGACCGTTCGATATTCGGCGCCGTCCAGCATCGCTCCTAGACCAGCAAATCCGCCGTCACCGGGGCGTGGTCGCTGGGGCGCTCCCACTCCCGCACCGTGTCATGCACCTTGGACGACACCTTGCCGTCGATGAACGCCGCATCGCGCAGGCCGGGGCTGGCCAGGATGTGGTCAAGGCGCAGGCCGCGGTTGGACTTGCGGAAGTCGGCGGCGCGGTAGCTCCACCAGGAAAACAGCTTTTCCGGCTCGGGCGTGGCCAGGCGCGGCAGGTCGAGGAAGTCGATCGACTTCATCAGGCCCTCGAAGGCTTCCAGCTCGATGGGGGTGTGGCTGACGACTCGGGACATCTGGCGGTGGCTCCAGACGTCGTTCTCGCCGGGGGCCACGTTCAGGTCGCCGGTCAGGATCAGCGGCGCCTTGGGATCGCGCTTCTTCATCTCGGCGGTCAGGGTCTGGTAGAAGTCCAGCTTGTGGTCGAACTTCGCATTCACGGCCCGGTCGGGAACGTCGCCGCCGGCCGGAATATAGAAGTTGTGGATCTCGACGCCGGCGACCTTGGCCGAGACGCAGCGGGCGTGGCCCTCGCGGCAGGCGTTGAGGACCGGGGCGTCCTCCAGCGGCAGGCGTGACGCGATGGCCACGCCATGCCATCCCTTCTGGCCCATGATCTTGATGTGCGGCAGGCCCATGGCGACGAAGGCCTCGCGGGGGAATTCCCCCTCCTGGCACTTGATCTCCTGCAGGCAGAGCACGTCGGGCGCCTGCTCGTCGACGAAGCGGGCGGCCTGCTCGGCGCGCAGGCGGACGGAATTGACGTTCCAGGTGGCGATACGGAGGCGCATGCCGTTCCTCTAGAGCTTGGAGAGCGTCGACCAAAACGAAAAACGCCCAGACGCATGAGCGTCTGGGCGAAAGTCGGGTCTCTCATGCCGCCGCCGGGAGGGGATAGATCCGGCACGGTTGCGAAGAGCGGGTCGGGCGCTCCTCGCCATGCGTGTTAAATCTGCCACGCCAGGAATCTAAGTCAAGAACAATCGCGTTAACATCTTGCATGTTGTGAAATTGTCGCATTTCGGCTGTGTCAAACAGCCAAAACACAACTAGGGCTTGCCGACGCGGCGCCTCGGGTCATTCAGCACGAAAAGTTTCGGGTCCAGGCCCGCGGTCTTTTCGAAGTCGATCAGCCGCACGCGCGTCTCGCCGCCCTTCACGTCGGTGACGGTCCAGCCGATCAGGGCGGGGGCGTTGCTGAAGTCCAAGGCGATGCGCCCCAGGGTCTGGCGCTTGGCGTCGACGGCGTTGATCGTGAAGCCGTCCGACAGCTTGCGCACGCCGGTGATGGTCACGCCGCGATCCAGCCGCACCTCGCGGGCCAGCAGCAGGACCAGGGGCGTGCGGCTGAGCGGATAGCTCTCGAAGGTCTTCAGCCGGGGGTCGAAGATGTTGACGGCGCTGCCGTTGCTGACGACCAGCAGGCCGGCCGGGCCGTCATAGGCGAAACGGGCCTTCCCGGGGCGCTGCAGGTAGAAGGTCCCCTGGGTCTGGGTCCCGCGCGCGTCGGTCTGGACGAACCGGCCCTTGGCCGAGCCCAGGGTCTGGATATAGGCGGTGGCCTTGTCGACCAGGGCCTGGTCCTCGATCGACAGTTTCGCGGCCGGCGGCTGGGCGGCGAGCGCCGGTGCTCTCAGGGCCGCGGCCAGGCCGAAACCGGCGGCGGCGAGCACGAGACGGCGGGTCGGGGTCGTGGTGGTCATGCGATCTCCCAAGGGCGTTCGGCGAAAGTATGAGCGGTTTCGCGAGCGGAACGCCCGTCAACAATGCCTCCAACCTTTGCCCTGCCCGCGCGTCGGACGAAAGGCCGTCTCGCGACCATTTTCCGGCGCTCCGATGAAGCGTCGTTCAGGTTCGGAAGGTTGGAGGCAGGAGAAACGCCGCCGAACGGCCGAGGTTTCAGGTCGTGGGGCGGCCTCAGTTTTTGGCGTCCTTGACGGCGCCCTTCAGGTCGCCCTGCTTCACATTGCCGGCGATCTTGTCGCTCTTGCCTTGTGTCTTCAGGTCCTTGTCGCCGACGATCGTCCCGAGGCCGGACTCGACCTTGCCGACGGTTTCCTGCTTGCGCCCGGCTTCCTTGTCGCAGGCGCTCAAACCCGCCATAGCGATCACAAGCGTCAGGGCCAGGAGCGGGGTGCGCGGTCGGGTCATGGTCGAAACTCCGTTTGGGCAGGGCGAAGCGACGGCCTCGACCGTCGCAAGCTCTACAACGCAAGCGGCGCCGTAACGATCCAGTTCGGCCGTGACGCCGCTACATGGGCGGGGGCGGCGGAGCCAGGATCTCGCGCTTGCCGGCATGGTTGGCGGCGCCGACCACGCCTTCCTTCTCCATCCGCTCCATCAGCGAGGCGGCGCGATTGTAGCCGATCTGCAGACGGCGCTGGATGTAGCTGGTCGAGGCCTTGCGGTCGCGGGTGACCACCGCCACGGCGTGGTCGTAGAGGTCGTTGGCCCCGTCGCCGCCCGCGAAGGCGCCCTCGATGGCCTCTTCCTGTTCCTCGTCGCCGCCGGCGGTGACTTCTTCCAGGTAGTTGGGAATGCCCTGGTCGCGCAGGAACTTGGCCACGGCCTCGACCTCGCCGTCCGAGACGAACGGGCCGTGCAGGCGGGTGATGCGGCCGCCGCCGGCCATGTACAGCATGTCGCCCTGGCCCAGCAGCTGCTCGGCGCCCTGCTCGCCCAGGATGGTGCGGGCGTCGATCTTGCTGGTGACCTGGAAGCTGATCCGGGTCGGGAAGTTGGCCTTGATGGTGCCGGTGATGACGTCGACCGACGGGCGCTGGGTGGCCATGATCAGGTGGATGCCGGCGGCGCGGGCCATCTGGGCCAGGCGCTGGACGGCGCCTTCGATGTCCTTGCCCGCCACCATCATCAGGTCGGCGACCTCGTCGATGACCACCACCAGGAACGGCATGGGTTCGGGGCGGATCTTCTCGGTCTCGTAGATCGGGCGGCCGGCGTCATCGAACCCCGTTTGCACGGTGCGTTCAAAATGTTCGCCCTTCTCGAGGGCCTCGTTGGCCTTCTCGTTGAAGCCGGCGATGTTGCGCACGCCGATCTTCGACATCCGGCGATAGCGGTCCTCCATCTCGCGCACGGTCCACTTCAGGGCGACGACCGCCTTCTTGGGATCGGTGACGACCGGGGCCAGCAGGTGCGGGATGCCGTCATAGACGCTGAGTTCCAGCATCTTCGGGTCGATCATGATGAAGCGGCACTTCTCGGGCGGCAGCTTGTAGAGGATCGACAGGATCATGGCGTTGACGCCGACCGACTTGCCCGAGCCGGTGGTGCCGGCGATCAGCAGGTGGGGCATCTTGGCCAGGTCGGCGATGTAGGTCTCGCCGCCGATCGTCTCGCCCAGGGCCATCGGGAGGCTGTGGGTGGCCTTGTCGTAGTCGGCGCTGGACAGCAGGTCGCGCAGATAGACCGTCTCCTTGCGCGAGTTGGGCATCTCGATGCCGATGGCGTTGCGGCCCTGGGCCACGGCCACGCGGCACGAGATCACGCTCATCGAGCGGGCGATGTCGTCGGCCAGGGCGACGACCCGGGCGGTCTTGGTGCCGGCGGCGGGCACCAGCTCGTACATGGTGACCACGGGACCGGGGCGGATCTGGTCGATCTGGCCGCGCACGCCGAACTCGGCCAGCACGCTTTCCAGCAGGCGGGCGTTTTGGCGCAGGGCCTCCTCGTCGAACTCGGCCGAGCGGGGCTTAGGCTTGGCCAGCATGGACAGCTCGGGCAGCTGGAAGCCGCCCTCGGCGTCGAAATCGAAGGCCTTCTGCTGTTCGCGCTGCTCGCGGGCGTTGGACTTGCCCGGCACCTTGGGCTGGGCGATGGCCAGGGGGCGAGGCTCGAAGCTGGGCTCGAAGGCGTCGTCGTCTTCCACCGGCGGCGGCGCGGCCTTGGCGGGCTTGCCGGCCTTGCGGGCGACGGGGGCCTCGGGCTCGATCTCGATGACCGGCGCGGCCGCCTTGCGGGGCGCGCGGGGACGGGCGGCGGGTTCAGGCTGAGGCGCAGAGACGGGCGCGGCGGCGCGCTCGCGCGGCTGCATCAGGCCATGGATCATGTCGCCGATCGCCTCGGGATCGATGCGGCGGACGCCGATCGCATACCCCAGGGCCACGACGGCGCCGACCAGCAGCAGCAGGGCGGCGATCAGGTGGGCGGCGGGCAGGCGGGCGAAACCCAGCACGCCGGCCACCATGTTGAGCAGACCGTCGCCCCAGAACCCGCCCAGGCCCTTGGCCAGCGGCCAGGCGGCCGGACGTGGCGGCGCGGCCAGCAGGCCGGCCAGGGCCAGCAGGCCCAGGCCCCCGACGGCGGCTCGGACCCGGAGGTCGCGACGATGCGCGGCGGGATCGGGCTGGGTGACGCGCGACATGCCGAACACCAGCATCAGGGCGGCGGCCATCCAGCCGGCCAGGCCCATCGACTGCATGACGACGTCGGCCAGGGCCGCGCCGGCCCCGCCCAAGGCGTTGGTGGCGGGCAAGCCGGTGGCGGCGTTCAGGCTGGGATCGGCGGCGTTGTAGGTGGCGACCGACAGCAGCAGRCCCGCGCCCACGACGCAGATCACCCCGCCCCGGAACCGCGCCGACCACGGCTGGGCCCAGCCGTAGCGGACCGCGTCCCAGACCAGTTCAACGCTCGATCGCCGCGCCGCTCGCGCCATCAGAAGTCACCTTGCACTCGTAGAACCCCGATGTTTTGCCCCAAGAGGGTTAAGGGGCGTTTACGATGAGGGGGCGGCGATGTGGTTTGAGGTCGCGGCGGATCACCTTGCCTCCCCCTTCGTGGGGAGGGTGGCCCTGGCAGCGCCAGGGTCGGGTGGGGGCCTGCTGAGTCAGCGGTTTGACCCCTGTCCCAACGCCCTGCGCCGAACCCCACCCGTCGGCTTCGCCGCCACCCTCCCCACRAGGGGGAGGGACGAGCCCTATGCTTGGATCACGCGATCGTGGTCACCAACCCGCCTTCGACCTTCAGCGACGCCCCGTTGGTGGCCGCCGACAGCGGACTGGCGACATAGGCCACCAGGCTGGCCACTTCCTGCGGCTCGATCATCCGTTGCAGCAACGACGCCGAGCGGTGCTGGGTGAAGAACTCGGTCTCGTGCTCCTCCGGCGAGGCGTCGGGATTGCTGGACACGCTCTTCAGGAAATCGGCGATAGCCGCCGCGCGGGTCGGGCCGGGCAGGACCGAGTTGACCGTCACGCCGGTGCCCTTGGTCYGCTGAGCCATGCCGCGCGCCACCGCCAGTTGGGCGCTCTTGGTCATGCCGTAGTGGACCATCTCGCCGGGGATCGCGAGGCCCGACTCGCTGGAGATGAAGATCACCCGGCCCCAGTTGCGCGCCAGCATGCCCGGGAAATAGCCGCGCGACAGGCGCACGCCGCTCATCACATTGACCTCGAACAGGTGCAGCCAATCGGCGTCGGTGATGTCGGCGAAGGCCTTCATCTCGTAGATGCCGAGGTTGTTGACCAGGATGTCGACCTGCGGGACGGCCTTCAGGATGGCCTCGGCGCCCTGCGCCGTGGCGGCGTCGGCCAGCACGCCCGAGACGTCGGCGCCGCCCGAGGCGCGGATGTCGGCGAYGGCCTCGTCCAGCTTGGCTTGGGCGCGACCGGTGACGAACACCTTGGCGCCCTCCACGGCCAGGGTGCGGGCGATTTCCAGGCCTATGCCGGCGGTCGAGCCGGTCACCAGCGCGGTCTTGTCTTTGAGTTTGAGATCCATCGAAGGACTCCATTGCTTGCGAGCCCCTAGCTAAGGACGCGCGAGCAGCTGAGCCATGCCAGCGCCAGGCACATGGCTTGTGACGTCAATTCACAGGTCGATCGAACTCAGCCGTTGAAATTCAACTTCAGGCCCGGTCTCGGCCAGCGCGCCTTGTAGAGTTTGCCTGTCCCGGACGCCGTGATCCAGGCGTCGCGCATATCGGCCCCGCCGAAGCAGATATTGGTGACGATCACGTCGGGCACGGCGTAGTGCTCGGTCGTGCCGTCCGGCGCGAAGGCGGTGACGCCGCCATTGATGATCGTCGCCACGCAGACCTTGCCGTCGGCCTCGACCGCCAGGCTGTCCAGCAGTTGGTAGCCCGGCAGGTTGCAAACCACATTGCCCGGCAGCAGGGGGACGGGGTCGGCCAGCACGCCCGGTGAGGCGATGTCGAACGACCACAGCCGGCCCAGCATGGTGTCGGCCATGTAGACGGTCTTCTCGTCGGGCGAGAGGCCCACGCCGTTGGGCGAGACGAAGTGGTCGCGCCAGCGCGTGATCTTCGAGCCGTCAGCTAGGGCGTAGTACAGCGCCCCGTACTTGCGGCCCTCGGGCGTGCTGCAGCCGTGGTCGGTGAACCAGAAGCCGCCTTGCTTGTCGAAGACCAGATCGTTGGGCCCGACCAGGGGCTTGCTGTCGCATTGGGTGTAGAGCGTGGTCGCCTTGCCCGTGACGATGTCGATCCGCTGGATCGAGCCGCCCTGATGGCTGGGCGGGGTGGGGCCGGGCACGTTGAGGCCGCCCATCTCGATGAACTGGAAGGCGCCGCCGTTGTTGGTGACATAGATCGCGCCGTCCGGGCCGATCGCCGCGCCGTTGGGACCGCCGGGGACCTGCGCCACTGTCTCCTTGCGCCCGTCTGGATGCACCCGGGTTAGGACCTGGCCCTGGATTTCGGTGAGGATCACCGAGCCGTCGGCCATGGCGATCGGACCCTCGGGGAATTGCAGACCCTCGGTGACGAGTTCCAGCTGCATGCATCTCTCCCTGGATGACGCCTCTAGCGGGCGCGCATCGGGAGTAAACGGGCGTTTGAATGAAGGGGCAAGCGCCTTGCGTCCTTCGAGGCTCCGCTT
>NZ_JBFTZS010000182.1:0-8392 GCF_056406675.1 Caulobacter sp. P1_B12_2
GCCGTTCGTCACCCACAGGCTGGGATACTGGCCCGCCCAGCGCTTGGCCGGATCGGCGTCAGCCGTGCCGTTCGCGTTGTAGGGAACGACCCGCGTCCCGTCATAGAGGTCGGTGCCGTGGCCGCCCTGGAACTTGACGTCGTCGACCAGCGAATTGGCGCCGGCCGTCCACAGCAGAGCCGTGGCGCGCGGATTGATCCCGCCGGTGTTGAGGCCCAACCCCGAGACGATGGCGTCGCCGCCGGCGGCCGAGGCGACCAGCGCCTTGGGCGCGCCCACGCCCTGATAGCCGGGTGTGCGATCGGGCAGCACGATCTGGGTGAGGCTGGGATGGAGGCCGATCAGCACAGTGTCCGGCCGCAGCCGCAGCGTGTCGGCGACGTGGTAGAACCCGGCCGGGAAATAGACCACGCGATAGGTGTCGATCGCCTTCTGGATGGCGGCCGTGTCATCGGCCGCGTTGTCGCCCTTGGCGCCCAGGGTCCGCACGTTCACCCAGTCGGAAGTCGCCGGCAGGGCCCGGATCGCCGGGGCGCGCCGCGCCGGCAGACCGGGGATCGCTTCGGCCATCATCTGCGTCTTGTACTCGCCCATCCGGCCCAGGCCCGGCAGCGTAAGGCCGTGGGTGAACGACGAGACGCGATAGGCGCGCCCCCTGCCCGGCTCGGTCTTGCCGCTGTCGCGGAAGCGGGCGAACACCGGCGTGTTGACGGCCACGACGTTCTCGAAGCCGACCTGGGTGTAGACGTTGTTCTCGTTGGAGATGACGACGGCGGCCTTGGAGACGTTCTCGAAGCGCACGTCCTTGCCCCACAGCCAGTCGCCGTAGCCGCGGTCGATCTCGATCCCCACGGGGGTGTCGCGCATGGCGACATTGACCAGGGTCAGGCCGGCCTCGTGCTCGCGGATCGCCGCATCGCGCTGCCCCTCGAACGTGGAGTCGAGCAGCACGAAGCCCCAGGCCGGCGAGGTCTTCTCGGCCAGAATGCCGTAGCGACCGCCCTTGAAGTGCAGGTCCTCGGCCTCGTTGGCGACCTGGTGCAGGCCCGCCAAGCCCGAGCCGATGTCGAACTCCATGTGGCTGAGATAGGCGTGCTGGGCCGCGTGGAGGCGGATCGCCGTCGCGGCCGGATTGCCGGCGCCGATCTTGAAGTCGATATTGCTCATCGCCGAGTAGAAGGTGCCGGGATTGGCGTCGGCGACGTCCTTGTCGAACGGCACGCTGCCCGGCGGCGGGAACGGCACGCGCCGCGCCGGGTCGCGCTTGGCGCCGGCGAAGATCACCATGTTGCCCAGGCCCTTCTGGAACCCCGGCGTCGCGTCGCCCAGCAGGATCTGCGGGCGCGTGGCGCCGACGCCGAACACCCGGACGCCCGGCCACAGGAAGAGCGTCTTGCTGATGCGGTAGCGGCCGGAGGGCAGGAAGACCAGACCGCCGCCGCCCTTGGCCGCCGCCGCGTCGATCGCGGCCTGGATGGCGGCGCCGTCGTCGGCGCGGCTATCGCCCTTGCCCCGCACGACCACGGCGGCCGGATCGTCCGGCGCGGTCGCGAAGGCCGAGACCGAAGCGGCTGCCGGCGACGGGCTCGCCGCCACGAGCAGTGCGATCAGGGCCGCGCAAGGCGCGACAAGCCAGCTCTTCATGGGCAGCCTCTTCTTGATCCGGCGGCGGACGGGACTATTCCGCTTGCGCCGATAGGAGTCGTCAACACGCTGGGTCAGGGCGTCACGGCGTAGAGCGAATGATGGGTGAGGACGAAGAGCGTCCGCTTGTCGTCGCCGCCGAAGATCAGCTGCAGCGGCCGCTCGGGCAGGTCGATGCGACCGGCCGGCCGACCGTCGGGCTCATACTGGAAGATCTGGCCGTTGGCGACGAACACCCGTCCCTGCCCATCGACCGCGACGCTCTCGCCGCCACGGTTGGCGAAGACCTTCAGTTCGGTCAGGGCGCCGGCGGGTCCGACCTGGCCGCTATAGGTCTTGCCCTCGGACTCGTTGGTGACGAACACACGCTCGCCGACCGTGCCGCCGATCAGGCCATGGGCCTGCAGGCTGTCGGCCCAGCGCCAGCCGACATGGTCGGGCGGCCCTTGCTGCCACACGCGGAAGGCCGGCAGCACCAGGCTGCCGTCGGGCGAGACGTATTCCCGGGCCTTGGGCGTGGCGACGTCGCGGGCGAACATCTCGGCCAGAGTGGTGAACTGGCCGGACGCAGGATCGTACTGGTCTCTGAACTCGCCGTTGTTCCACCAGTTGACCGGCAACAGGGTCTTGGCGTCGGGACGTTGGGCCACGGGCGTCGATGCGATCAGGGTCATGGCGTCCTTGGGGCCGGCCGGGTCGATCGAGTAGACCGAAGCCTGCGGACCGTAGGACGACACCACCAGCAGCTTGCCCGAGCGGTCGACCGCCAGGTTCGTGGGGTCCAGCGAGTGGTCACGCACCACCTCCAGGCCGCCCGCCTTGGTCCAGCGGTAGATCCGCTGGAAGCGCTTCTCGACGAAATAGAGCGCGCCGTCCGCGCCCACCGTCGCGCCGGAGATCGACCAGAAGCCGCTTTCCAGCTTCTTGACCTTCGGATCGTCGATCGTCGCGACCGGCGACGGGTCGCCCTTCACGTCCAGCACCGCGAACTCGCGCTCGCGCACCTCCAGCTTGCGCGTCTCGTCCTGGATTGCGTTCTCGAACGGATACTTGCTGGCCCGCAGATAGGTGCCGCACCCGATCGCATCGCAGAGGGCGACGCCGCTCTCGGCGTTCACATGAACGTTGCGGAAGCGGATGTCGGTCGAGTTGAACAGCTTCACCGCCGTCTCGGCGGGATGGTACGACCGGGTGACCCGATAGCCGTGATAGTTGGCGAACAGGATGTTTCGCGAGTTGCGCACCTCCAGCGAGACCGCGTCAGGTCCGTCGCCGACCTCCTGCTCGGTCTGAGGCGCCAGGAATTCCCAGTTTTCCACGTTGTCGAGCACGAACTCGTTGCGCACGTGGTGCTCGACCGAGACCTCGTAGATGTGGCCGGGCGTCTTGGTGTCGGAGATGTAGAAGCCGGCCGAGGCGAAGGTGTTGGGGCTCCAGACGTTGGCGAACGTGCCGCCGCCGCCGTCCGTCACCCAGATGCTGGGGTACTGGGCGTCCCAGCGGCCGTCCGCCACCGGATCGCCGCTGCGCGCCTGGGCCGCGCCCAGCGACTTGCCGTCCATGGTGGGCGTGCCGCCGCCGCCCATGATCTTGACGTCGGTGACTTGGGAGGCCGCCCCCGACCGCCACAGCAGCGCCGAGGCGCGGGGGTTGACGCGTCCGGTGAAGATCCCGATCCCGAACAGGATGTTGTCGCCGCCCTTGGGCGTCTCCAGCACGGGCGTCACCGGTCCGACGCCGGCATGGCGCGGATTGTCGTCGGGGATCACCAGCTGGGTCAGAGCCGGATGCAGGCCGATCAGCACGGTGTCCGGCCGCAGCTTCAGGGTGTCGGTGACCTTGTAGAAGCCAGTCGGCAGGTAGAGCACGCGGTGGGTGTCGATCGCCTTCTGCAGGGCGGCGGTGTCGTCGCTCGTACTGTCGCCCTTCACGCCGAGCGTCTTGACGTTGGTCCAGTCCGCGACCGGCGGCAGATCGCGGAGGGCCGGCGCCGTGGCAGCCGGCAAGGCCGTAAGCGCCGACAGATCCACCTTGGTCTTGTACTCGCCCATCTGGCCAAGGCCCGGCAGAGTCAGGCCGTAGGTGAACGAGGCCACCCGGTAGGCGCGCCCCCTGCCCCCCATTGGGCCGGCCACCGTCTTGCCGCTCTCGCGAAAGCGGGCGAACACCGGGGTGTTGGTCGCCACGGCGTTCTCGAAGCCGACCTGGGTGAAGACGTTATCTTCCGCCGAGATGACGACGCCGGCTTTCGAGACGTTCTCGAAGCGGACGTTCTTGCCCCACAGGCTGTCGCTGTAGCCCCGGTCGATCTCGATGCCGACCGGCGTGTTCTTGATGGCCACGTTGACCAGGGTCAGATCGACCTCGTGCTCGCGGATCGCCGCGTCGCGCTGGCCGTCGAAGGTCGAGTCGATCAGGGTGAACTGCCAGGCCGGCGAGGTCTTCTCGGTGACGATGCCGTAGCGGCCGCCCTGGAAGTGGACGTCCTCCATGATGTTGCCGGCCTGGTAGACGCCGGCGAAGGCCGAACCCAGGCGGAAGTTCATGTGGCTGAGAAAGGCGTGCTGGGCCATGCGGAACCGCACCGCCGCCGCGGCCGGATTGCCGGCCCCGATCTCGACGTCGACATTGCTCAGGGCCGAATAGAAGGTGCCGGAATTGGCGTCGCGCGCCTTCACGGTCGACGGGACGACCGTCGAAACGGGGACGGGAATATCGCCGACCTGGTACTGATCGCCGCCCGTGAACACGATCATCGTGCCCACGCCCTTCTGGAAGCCCGGCGTGTTGGGCCCCAGCACGAAGACCGGCCGGGTCGCACCGACTCCGAAGATGCGCACGCCCGGCGGCACCAGGATGCTGCGGGTCAGCCGGTAGCGGCCCGACGGCAGGAAGACGAGCCCATGGCCGGTCTTGTCGCGGGCGCTATCGATAGCGTGCTGGACGGCGTCGGTGTCGTCCGCCCGACCGTCGCCAACACCCTTGACGGTGATCGCGCGCGGATCGTCGGGGGCGGTGAGCAGGACGGAGCCGGTCGAGGCCAGGGCCGGGGTCGAAACCGCCATAAACGCCGCCAAAAGGACCGCTCTCATGCCGCTCTCCTCGTCACAATCCCTTATCGATAAGGAATTGGCGCATACCCGCCATCCTCGACCATGGTCGTAGTTACGCCCCGTCGGCAGCCCGGTAGAACCCGATTCAACCGTGCGGCTGGTCTGTCGTTCATTCGCCAGGCCGGCCGGCTTTGAAGGGAAGCCGCTTGCCGTCGCCATCCCGCCCCGCCCTGTTCCCCGGACTCGCCATCATCGCCATGGGCGTGAGCGGGAGCGGAAAATCGACGCTCGGCGCCCTCCTGGCCGGCAGGCTCGACTGTCCGTTCCTGGAAGGCGACGATTTCCACGACGCCCGCGCGGTCGCCAAGATGAGCGCCGGCCAGCCCCTCGACGACGACGACCGCTGGCCCTGGCTCGATCGGCTGGGCTTGGCCATCGGCCAGGCCGTCGCCTCGGGGCGACCGGTCGTGGCGGCCTGTTCGGCGCTGAGACGCAGCTATCGCGAGCGCCTGCGCGGCGCTATCGCGGCCCCCACGCGCTTCGTGTTGCTGGACGCCAGCCGCGACGAGCTCCTGCGGCGGCTCACCGATCGCTCAGGCCACTACATGCCCGCCAGCCTGCTGGATAGTCAGCTCGCCACGCTCGAGCGCCCCGGCGCGGATGAGGCGGTCTTCGGGCTCGACGCCGCTTCTCCGCCCGAACGGCTGTGCGAGATCGCCCAGGCCTGGCTGGAAGCCGACGCGCGTCAGGCCGCCGGCCCGCCCCGCGCTTCAGGGCATCAGGCGTTTTCGACCCCGAGATAGATGCCAGCGCATGGCCAGGGCGGCGCCGTCGCCGTCCTGCGCGCGGATGGCTTCAACGATCATCTCGTGCTCTCGCATCATCTCGGCGATGGCTTCCGGTGGTCGCGATCGCGAGATGTCGACGCCGGCGCGCATGATCCGGTCGACGTCAGGCTGCAACGCCTCGAACGTCACCAGGAAAGCGGGATTGGCGGTGGCCTCGACAATGCGGCGGTGCAGCTCCATGTCCTCGACATGGGCCGGCGCGTTCGACAGCAGGGCCGCGCGCAGGTCGGAGAGCGCCTCTTCTATGCTCTCCATTTCCTCGGCCGAACGCCGCGCCGCCGCCAGCCGCGCCGCCTCGGCCTCGAGCACGAAGCGCACCTCGTAGCTGCCCAGGGTCGTGGGCAGTTCGGACAGCGGCATGTAGGCGCCCAACTTGTCGGACGGACGGTTCTTCACGAACGAGCCGGCCCCACGGCGGGCCTCGGTGATACTGTCGGCGGCCAGCCGGACGAGAGCCTCGCGCACGATGGTGCGCGACATGCCGAAGATTTCCGCCAGGCGAGCCTCGGACGGCAGACGATCGCCCACGGTCAATCCGTCGGCGTTGATCATCTCCACGATGCCCGTATAGGCCCGGTCGGCCAGGCGGCCTTCACTCATCCATCGGTCTCCAGCTCATGCGGCGCACCATCGCGCCATTCGCTCTCCTAAGAAAGCGGATGTCGGCCTGCGCCACGGCCGGCAGACGATGGACCTAACCCGAAAAGCTGTATGACAGGTTTCAGCACACCGCTCCACTTGGAGAAATGTTCACGCTCACATTGGCTAAACCGCTTGAACTTGTCCAACAGATAGCGTTACCATCCGAACGTGACCCGGATTCGCCGACCATCAGTCGGCGAGCAAAACAAACGGGCGACGCGCCATCCACGATGGCTGCGCAGGGATGAGGCAGAGGGGTTCAGGAATGACCGCGACGGCAGTCCGCGTTATCGACCGGGATCAGGAGACGGCCTTCTACGGGCTTACCCCGACCCAGCTGAAGGTTCTGGAAGGCGTCAATTCAGGCCTGCTGAACAAGCAGATCGCCTTCGACCTCGGCATCGCCGAGGCCACGGTCAAGGCCCACATGACCGCATTGATGCGCAAGCTCAACGTTCACAACCGAACCCAGGCCGCGATCGCCGCCCAAGCCCTGGTGCGCGGGCTGCGAACCGTCTCCCAATAACCTTCGAACCCGCGAACGCGCCCGAGGCCCCGGGCGCGTCGCGAGGATTGGCGTCGTGCAATCCTTGGCGCACCGCCTATATCTGCGGTCTCGCCGCTATCGGACCGCGCCATGACCAAGCCCTTGAAGATCGATTTCGTCTCCGACGTCTCCTGCCCTTGGTGCATCGTCGGCCTGGGCGGACTGGAGGCCGCGCTGGAGCGGGTCGGCGACCTTGTCGACGCCGAGATCCACTTCCAGCCCTTCGAGCTCAATCCTGACATGCCGCCCGAAGGCCAGAACATCGTCGAGCACGTGGCCCAGAAGTACGGCTCCACGCGCGAGCAGTCGGCCGCCAACCGTCAGGCCATCCACGACCGGGCGGCCTCGGTGGGCTTTTCGATGGTCACGGACGAGAACAGCCGGATCTACAACACCTTCGACGCCCACCGCCTGTTGCACTGGGCCGGGCTGGTCGGCGACCAGAAGGCGTTGAAGCACGCCCTGTTCGACGCCTATTTCACCGACAACCAGAGCCCGGCCGATTACGAGGTGCTGGWCGCGGCCGCCATGAAGGCGGGCTTGGATCCGCACGCCGCCCACCAGGTTCTGGTCTCAGGCCAGTACGCCCAGGAGGTCCGCGACGCCGAGCGCCATTGGCAGTCGGCGGGGATCAGTTCGGTGCCGGCCGTGGTGATCAACGACCGCTACCTGATCTCGGGCGGCCAGCCGCCGGAGTACTTTGAACAAGCCCTGCGCCAGATCGCCGCCGAGGACTGACCGGCGTTCGGTCAAATATATTTACTTTGAAGCGGAGCCTTAGTCGGGCGAGAGCGTTTATTCCCCGAACGGGGATTATTCCATGACCAATCCGACTTCGGCCCAGACCACTTTCGAGCGCGAGCTCGTCAGCCTGATCCCGCACCTGCGCGCCTTTGGCCGCTCTCTGACGGGCAACGCCAGCCACGGCGACGACCTGGCTCAGGACGCCCTGACCAAGGCCTTGGCCTCGCGCAACTCCTACCAGCCGGGCACCAACATGAAGGCCTGGACCTTCATGATCCTGCGCAACGTCTTCTATTCGGAAAAGCGCCGTTCGTGGCGCTCGTGCGCGCTCGACCCGGAAGTGGCCGAGCGGACCCTGGTCTCGGTCTCCAATCCTACCGCCGCCCTGGAGCTGGACGAGATGCGCCGGGCTCTGGACATGCTGCCGCCCGACCAGCGCGAGGCCTTGATCCTGATCGGCGCCGCCGGCATGTCGTATGAGGAAGTCAGCGAAGTCACCGGCGCGGCGCTGGGCACCATCAAGAGCCGCGTCAGCCGCGCTCGCGACCGCCTGGCCCTGATCTTCGCCGAAGGCCAGATCGACGAGGACAACAAGCCGGCCCACGCCGCCATGGCGTCGATCTTCCGTCAGATCGACGACTACCGGACGGCCCGCGCCGCCTAAGGCCGCGATCTCAAGACGACGAAAAGGCGGCGCCTAGTGCGCCGCCTTTTTGCGTGGGATCAGGTGCATGACACCGACGATCACGCCGCCGACGATCAGACCCACCACCGCCGAACCCGCCGCCATGGCCAGCCACCCGGTGACCGGTCCGATCACCGGAGCCGTTCCGGCCCAGTGCGACGCGCCCTCGACCCAGTGCGGCACGGGAGTCAGGTGGAAGTGCTCCAGGCCATGAACGATGATCCCGCCG
>NZ_JBFTZS010000183.1:0-13469 GCF_056406675.1 Caulobacter sp. P1_B12_2
GGCCCGGGATGACGGTTCATAGGGTGAAGAAATCAAGCCTTCGTGTCGAAGGCTCCGCCGGTATCCGCGCCGTTGCTGGCGTACGGGTTGGCGGCTCCGGCCGGTTCAGCCGCCGCGCCCGGCGCCGTCGAGCCCTTGGCGGCCACGGCGACCATGGCTGGGCGGACCAGGCGGCCCATCAGCTCGTAGCCGGCCTGCAGCACCTGGATGACGCCGCCGGCCGCGACCTCGTCCGAGGGCTGTTCCATCACCGCCTGATGCAGGTGGGGATCGAACTTCTCGCCCTTGCTCGGGTCGATCTTCTTCAGGCCGTTGCGTTCGAAGGCGCCCAGGAGCTCCTTCTCGGTCATCTCGACGCCGATGATGTAGTTGGTCACCGCCGGGTCCTGCGAGTCGCGCGGGCTCAGGGCCGTGGCGCGCGACAGGTTGTCGGCCACGCCCAGCAGGTCGCGGGCGAACTTCTGGATCGCATAGGCGCGCGCGTCGTTGCTCTCGCGTTCGGCCCGCCGCTTGGTGTTCTCGGCGTCGGCGAGGTAGCGCAGCGCCTGATCCTTCAGGGCGGCCACTTCCAGTTTCAGCGCCTCGATTTCCTGAGACGCGTCGTCGGCTTCGAAGGCCACGTCGTCCTCGGCCGGCGTTTGGTCGTCGGTCATACAGTCCTCATCCGTCCATCATCCGGCCGAGCACGCGGGCGGTATAGTCCACCAGCGGGATCACCCGGGCATAGTTTAAGCGGGTGGGGCCGATCACGCCGATCGCTCCCAGCACCTTCTGTCGGCCCGTCATATAGGGCGCCGCGATCAGGGAGGAACCCGAAAGCGAAAAGAGTCGCGTTTCGGCCCCGATGAAAATGCGCACGCCCTCGGCGGCCCGCACGTCGTCCAGCAGGCCGATCAGCTGACCCTTCTGCTCCAGATCGTCGAACAATCGCCGCACGCGCTCCAGATCCTCGCGGGCGCTGGCGTCGCCCAGCAGGTTGGCCCGGCCGCGAACGATCAGGGCGCGGTCCGCGTCGTCGCCGCCGCTCCAGGCCGCCAGGCCGTCCTCGACCAAACGCGCCGCCGTGGTGTCCAGTTCACGCCGGGCCGCCTCCAGCTCCGCCGCCATCTCGACCTTGGCCTCGTTCAGGGTGCGGCCGCGCAGACGGGCGTTGAGGAAGTTGGAGGCCTCCTGCAGCGAGGCGGGCGTGACGCCGGCCGCGCGCTTCATCAGCCGGTTTTCCACCGTGCCGTCGTCGAACACCATGATCGCCAGGGCCTGGTCGGCGCCCAGGGACACGAACTCCACGTGCTTGACCCCGCCCTCGCGGACCGGGGCGACCACCACGCCGGCCCCGCCGGCCAGGCCCGACAGTATGGCGCTGGCCTCGCCCATCGCGTCCTCGAACGAGCGGCCGTGGGCGAACAGGCGCGACTCGATGGTCCGCCGCTCCTCCTCGCCGATGTCGCCCACCTCCAGCAGGCCGTCGACGAACATCCGCAGGCCCGCATGGGTCGGGATGCGCCCGGCGCTGGTGTGGGGGGCGTCCAGCAAACCGAGCTGGGCCAGGTCCTGCATCACATTGCGGATCGAGGCCGCTGACAGCGACACGTCGCGCGACAGGGTCCGCGAGCCGACCGGTTCGCCGGTCTCCAGATAGGACTCGACCACCCGCCGGAAGATGTCGCGGGCGCGGGCGTCCAGGTCCGTGAGGCTGGGAGTCTGAGCGGAAAACCCCGAAAAGAGCTGTGTCATGAAGCCTTCGAATGCGCCGCGACGGCGACTTCGGGTTCGACGGGATTGCCAACGGGATTGGACGAGCCCGTCTTAACTAGGATAAGCGGCCCCATCCTATCACGCAAAGCCCTGGAGTTTCCCATGCGTCCGTCCGAACGCGCCGCCGACCAAACGCGCGAAGTCACGCTGGAAACCGGCGTCAACCGCTACGCGGAAGGCTCGTGCCTGGTCAGCTTCGGCCACACCAAGGTGCTGGTCACCGCCACGGTCGAGGAAAGCGTCCCCGGCTGGATGCGCAACAAGGGCGCCGGCTGGGTCACGGCCGAGTACGGCATGTTGCCCCGCGCCACCCACACCCGGGGCCGCCGCGAGGCCGCCCAGGGCAAGCAGAGCGGCCGCACCCAGGAAATCCAGCGCCTGATCGGCCGCTCCTTGCGCGCCGTGGTCGACATGAAGGCCCTGGGCGAGCGCCAGATCAGCCTAGACTGCGACGTCATCCAGGCCGACGGCGGCACGCGCACCGCCGCCATCACCGGCGCCTGGGTCGCGCTGCGCCTCGCGGTCAACTATCTGATCGAGGAAGGCGTGCTGAAGACCGACCCGATCGTGGGCCAGGTGGCCGCCGTCTCGTGCGGCGTCTTCAAGGACACCCCGGTGCTCGACCTCGACTACGAGGAAGACAGCCAGGCCGAGGCCGACAGCAATTTCGTGCTCACCGGCGCCGGCGACATCGTCGAGATCCAGGCCACCGGCGAAAAGCGCGGCTTCACCCGCGGCGAGTTCGAGCAGCTGTTCGCCCTGGCGGAAAAGGGCATCGGCGAGCTGTTCGTGAAGCAGCGGGAAGCGGTTTCGGCGGCCAAGTAGGGCGCTTAGCTTTCAAGCTAGGCCACGAAAAATATTAACCGTCATTCCGGGCCTTGTGCCCGGAATGACGGCTGAAAAGTGGGTGCTAGAAAAGAAGAGGTTCTAGTCCTCTTCGTGAACCTCGCCCGGCCCGGGCTCATAGGTCATCAGGTCCCCCGGCTGGCACTCCAGCTCGCGGCACAGGGCGTCCAGGGTGGTGAAGCGCACGGCGCGGGCCTTGCCGGTCTTCAGGATCGACAGGTTGGCGATGGTCACGCCGACCCGGTCCGACAGCTCGGTCAGCGACATTCGCCGCTCCAGCAGGATGCGATCCAGTTGCACGCGGATGGCCATGATCTTTCTTGTCTCCGCGTCGTCAGATTGTCAGTTCGGCTTCTCGTCGAAGGCGGGCGCCCTCGCGGAAGACCTCGGCCAGAACGAACACCACCAGGACCGGGAACCAGGCGCTCAGGCTGAACGAGCCGTCGACGATCTTGGTGTCCGGCGCCAGCCACTTGGCCAGGGCGGCGAAGATGTAGTGGCCGATCTCCAGAGCGGCCAAAACCAGACCCACCACCCGCAGGCGGCGGACATTGTCGGGATGGAACGGGTCGCCGGCGGTCAGGGTGGAGAACACCCGCCTCAGGCGCTCGACGATCACCATCCAGCCGCCGGACAGCAGCGCCCAGGCGCCCAGAGCGCCCGCGAACAGCGGTCCCTTGTTGATCAGCTCGTCGACCGAGCTGCCGATATGCAGTTTCGAGGTGATCAGTTCGGGGTTGAAGCTGAGCAGCAGCACCGCGACCGTGAAGATCGCCAGCAGGCTGACCCAGACCCACAGACCCACATAGATCACGTCGAGAATGATCTTCAGGAAACTCGATACCGAGCCAGGCCCCAAGGCGCGCATCCGCTCATCCCCTCACGCAGAAACGCCGACCATGCCCCGGCGGATCGGGGCGGGTCAAAGGCGGGCTGGATTCCGGTTCAGAACGTCTTGATCGCGAAGGTCACGGCGGCCAGCGGCAGACCGGCGATCAACGTCAGCGTGGCCAGGCGGGTGGCGACGGCGTCGAGGATGCGGAACAGTCTGGGGGCGGACATGGCGGGCCTTCGGGGTCGGATTCGGGACCGCGCCGGTGTGGCGTTGCTCCCATGGGGCGAACATAGGGACCGATTCCACCCCCGCCAATGTCGCTTATCGATAAACGATATTAAACCTCTGTAATGATCGCGCTCACCGAACGGATTATGCGAGGTGTGGCGCCGTGGCCACCATCGCCGTCCGGCGGCTGGCGGTTTCGTACCAGGCCGCGAGGTTCGGGCGGCCTTCGCGCCAGTCCATGACCTGGCGGACGTCCAGGTAGCCCAGCTGGACGGCGACCGCGATCTCGCCGATCTCGAAGCGGTCGGCGGGCGGGGGCTCGCGTTCCAGCAGGTCGAGGGCGGCGACCAGCACGGCGGCCTGGCGGTCGAACAGGTCCTGGCGGTGCGGGCCTTCGCGCAGGCGTTCGCGAACGACGGCCACGGCCGCGTCGCTCATGCCGTCGGCCATGGCCTGGACGGTCAGGGCGGTCCAGCGCGCCGGGCCGGGCGGCGGCGTCAGGGACCGGCCGGCCAGGTGCTCCAGATAGTCGCAGATCACCGGCGAATCGAAGATCGGCGGCGCGTCGGGCGTCAGCAGCACGGGGATCTTCGACAGGGGATTGATCGCCCGCACGCTCTCGTCGGTGTAAGGGCTGGCGATCACCAGCTCCAACCGGTCGGCCAGGCCCAGCTCGAACGCGACCACGCGAACCTTGCGAGCGAAGGGCGACATGGGGGAGTAGAGAAGCTGCATGATCTTGTCCCGGAAAGGAGCCGCGCGATGACGTTGAAGCTGGAAGCTGGTCTTAAGCTGGTCGCGGCGACGCACAACCCCGGCAAGGCCAAGGAATTGGCGGCGCTGCTCGACGGTCGCTTCGAGGTGCTGGCGGCCGGGGCCCTGGGCCTGCCCGAGCCGGACGAGACCGAGACGACCTTCGTCGGCAACGCCCTGCTCAAGGCCCGCCACGCGGCCGACCTGTCGGGCCAGATCGCCCTGGCCGACGATTCGGGCCTGTCGGTCGCCGCCCTGGACGGCGCGCCCGGCATCTATTCGGCGCGCTGGGCCGGGCCTGGCAAGGACTTCGCCGTGGCCATGGACAAGGTCGCCGAGCGGATCGAGGAGACCGGCTCGGAGGATCTCTCCGCCTGGTTCACCTGCGCCCTGGCCGTGGCCTGGCCGAACGGCGGCCCGGCGGTGGTGGTGCAGGGCGAGGTCCACGGGACCCTGACCTTCCCGCCGCGCGGCGACCAGGGCTTCGGCTACGATCCGATCTTCATTCCGAACGGCTTCACCCAGACCTTCGGCGAGATGGAGCCGGCCGCCAAGGACGCCATGAGCCACCGGGCCGTGGCCTTCGAGAAGCTGAAGGCGGCGCTGTTTGAGTGACGTCCAACCCGCGTTGGGAGCGCCCCTCGGCGTCTACGTCCACTGGCCCTACTGCGCCAGGATCTGCCCCTATTGCGACTTCAACGTTGTGCGCGACCGGGGGCGGACCGACGAGCAGGCGGCTCTCGCCGACGCGATCGTCGCCGATCTCATTGCCCAGCGGGAACTGACCGGACCGCGAACCCTGCTGTCGATCTTTTTCGGCGGCGGCACGCCTTCGCTGATGGATCCCGCCCAGGTCGCGCGGGTGATCGAGACCATCAAGGGCTTGTGGACCCCGGCCGACGACCTGGAGATCAGCCTCGAGGCCAATCCGACCGACGCCGAGACCGACCGCTTCGAAGCCCTGGCGGCGGCGGGGGTGGCGCGGCTGTCGCTGGGCGTCCAGGCCCTGAACGACGAGGCCCTGGCGCTGCTGGGCCGCAACCATGACGCCGGCTCGGCCCGGCGGGCGATCGCCGTGGCCGCCAAGGCCTTCCCGCGCCTGTCGGCCGACCTGATCTACGCCGTGCCGGGCCAGACGGTGGAGGCGTGGACGCGGGAGCTGAGCGAATTGCTGGCCTACGGTCCCGAACACGTCTCGCCCTACCAGTTGACCATCGAGGCGGGCACCGCCTTCGACCGCGCCGTCGGCCGGGGCAAGCTGGTCGTGCCCGACGAGGACCTGGCCGCCGCCCTGTTCGAGACCACCCAGAGCGTGCTGGAGGCCGCCGGCTTCGACGCCTACGAGGTGTCCAACCACGCCCGGGGCCAGGCCGCCCGCTCGCGCCACAACCTCGTCTACTGGCGCGGCCACGACTATGTCGGCGTCGGTCCCGGGGCCCACGGCCGCCTCACCTTGGCTGAAGGCAAGCTGGCCACCACGGCCCGGCGCGCGATCGCCGACTACATCCGCGCGGTGGCCGAAACCGGCATCGGTTTCGAGCGCGAGATCCTCACCGCCCTTGAGGCGGCCGAGGAGCGCCTGCTGCTGGGCCTGCGCATCGACGACGGCGTGACCTTCGCCGAGATCGCCGCCCTGGGCTTGTCGCCGGACACGCCCAAGGTGAAAGATCTGGTCGAGGCGGATCTTCTCGTGAACGATAGGATCCGGCTTCGCGCCACCCGAACGGGGCGTCTTGTATTGGACCGGCTGACAGGAACGCTCGCGACCTGATAACCCTGTCGGCGATAGTCTGCGTAACCGCGTCGCCGGCGCCCGAGTTCGCGTCGGCCCCAGTTGTCGGAAAGTTCGCCCTTGAGCCGCCAGCTTGCCCCGCCCGCCCTGTCCGACGCGCCGCTGGCGGCGGGGCTGTATCTGGTGGCGACGCCGATCGGGAACCTGCGCGACATCACCCTGCGGGCCCTGGACGTGCTGGCCGGCTGCGACGTGCTGCTGGCCGAGGACACCCGGGTGTCGGGCAAGCTGCTGGCCGCCTATTCCATCTCCAAGCGTCTGCAGCGCTATGACGAACACGTCGCCGACCGCGAGACGCCGCGCATCCTGGAGCGTCTGGAGGCGGGCGAACGGATCGCCCTGGTCTCCGACGCCGGCACGCCGATGGTCTCCGACCCCGGCCTGCGCCTGGCCCAGGCGGCGATCGCGGCTGGCCACCAAGTGTTCCCGATCCCCGGCGCCTCGGCGGCCCTGGCGGCCCTGACCCTGGCCGGCCTGCCCACCGACCGCTTCCTGTTCGCCGGATTCCCGCCGACCAAGACCGCCGCGCGCAAGACGTTCTTCGAGAACCTGGCCAATGTGCGCGCCACCCTGATCTTCTACGAAGGCGCTTCGCGAGTGGCCGACAGCCTGGCCGACATGGCCGCCGTCTTCGGACCGCGCCCCGGCGCCGTGGCCCGCGAACTGACCAAGCTCTACGAGACCTGCATCCGCGGGCCGCTCGACGTGCTGGCCGCCGATCCCCGGTTCGAGGCCCCCAAGGGCGAGATCGTCATCCTGGTCGGCCCGGGCGAGGACGAGATCGCCACCGCCGCCGACGCCGAGACCGCCCTGCGCGAAGCCATGACCCGCCTGCCGCTGGGCGAGGCCGCCTCGGAGGTCTCCAAGGCCCTGGGCCTGTCGCGCAAGGACCTCTATCGCCAGGCCCTGGCCATGAAGGAGGCGGGATGACTCCGGCGCGTTCCGCCCGTCCGGATCGCCAGGCGCGCGGGGCCGCCGCGCGGCTGTCGGGCCGCCGCGCCGAGGTGGTCGCGGCCCTGTGGCTGATGGCCAAGGGCTATCGGATTCTCGGCTTTCGCCTGGCCACGCCGCTGGGCGAGATCGACCTGCTGGCGCAACGCGGCGGCGTGCTGGCCGTTGTCGAGGTCAAGAGCAGGACCAGTCTGGAGGCCGCGCTGGAAGCGGTGACCTATGAACAGCGGGCCCGTCTGCGCCGCGCCGGCGCCCACATCGCCGCGCACCGCGCCGGCCTGCGCGACGCAGTGGTGCGGCTGGACCTGATCGCCCTGGCGCCGGGCCGTCGTCCGCGTCATGTGCCCAACGCCTGGGTGGACGGCCAATGACGCGGGAAGAGGCCGAAGCCCTGCTGACCGAGGCCKGCGAGCGTTCGGACAAGGCCTTTCCGCTGTTCGAGGCGGCTCTGGCCTGCGCCGTGCACGACGATCCGGACCGCGACCTGGCCCCGGTGCTCGACATGGCCAAGGCCTCGATCGACCGCCTGACCGAGCGGCTGAAAGGCGAGTCGCCCGAAGAAGCCCTGGCCGAGACCATGGCCGGCGACCTGCGGCTGTCGGGCGACCTGATCACCTACGACCACCCCGACAACGCCGACGTCATCGCCGTGGCCGAGCGGCGCAAGGGCCTGCCGGTGACCCTGGGCGTGTTCTACCTGCACGCCGGCCGGGCCTGCGGCCTGGATCTGTACGGCGTCGACTTCCCGGGCCACTTCCTGCTGCGCATCGAGACCGAGGAAGGCCCCTTGGCGCTGGACCCGTTCAGCGAAGGGCGGGTGGTGCTGCCGTCCGAACTGTCGCGCCGGGCCCTGCGCACCGGCCTGATGCCCGACGTCGCCGCCAAGCTGGACGTGCTGATGAGCCCGATCTCGGACCGGGCGGTGCTGATCCGTTTGCAGAACAACATCTTCGCTCGCGCCCAACAGGCTCGCGACTGGGCCCGGGCCGAGCGCTCGGCCGTGCGCCGGGCCCTGCTGGACCCCACCGACCACCATCCCTGGCTGGACGTCGCCGCCGCCCGCGAAGGCCAGGGCGCCCTGGCCGGCGCCCTGCAGGCCCTGTCGCGCGCCCAGATCCTGGACGGCGGCGCCGCGATCGCGGCGCGAGCCGCACGCGAGCGGATGCGGCTGAGGCTGAACTAGCGCCGGCTGGGACATGCCCTTGCGGCGTGTCMCCGGATGAGCGTCAGATATCGACGACGATCTTGCCGAAATGGCTGCCCGAGGCCTGGTGGTGGAAGGCGTCGGCCAGCGCCTCCAGCGGGAAGCGCCTGTCCAGGACGGGCCGGTAGCCGGCCACGTCGATGGCGCGGATCATGTCGAGCTGGTGGCGTCGGCTGCCGACCGTCAGGCCGATCACCTTCAGCTGCTTGCCCATGATCGCCACGGTCGGCACCGGCCCCGCGACGCCGGCCAGGACCCCGATCAGGGCGATATGGCCGCCATTGCGCGCCGCGACGATCGACTGCGGCAAGGTGCCGGCCCCGCCGATCTCCAGGATGTGGTCCACGCCGCGGCCGCCGGTCAGCTTGCGGGCGGCCTTGCCCCATTCGGCTTCGGACTTGTAGTTGATCAGGTGGTCGGCCCCCAGCGCCTTCAGCCGTTCCAGCTTCTCGTCCGACGAGGAGGTGGCGATGACCGTGCAGCCGAAGGCCTTGGCGATCTGCAGGCCGTAGATCGACACCCCGCCGGTGCCCTGCACCAGAACCGTCTCGCCACCCTTCAACGCGCCGTCCCCGACCAGGCCCCGCCAGGCCGTCACGCCCGCGCAGGTGATGGTCGCGGCCTCGGTGGCGTCCCAGCCCTTGGGCGCCCGGGTGAAGGCGGTGGCCGGCGCGACCACCAACTCCCGGGCATAGCCGTCGGCGCCGTCGCCGGGCACGCCCGTGAAGCCGTCGTCCGGCGCGTCGCCGTCCAGCCAGCGTGGAAAGAAGGTCGAGACCGCCAGGTCGCCGACCGCGAAGTCCTTCACGCCCTCGCCGACCGCCAGCACCTCGCCGGCGCCGTCCGACATCGGGATGCGCCCGTCGACCGTCGGAATGCCGCCGATCGCCACCAGATAGTCGTGATAGTTCAGCGAGCTGGCGCGCAGGCGGACCAGGATCTCGCCCGGTCCCGGGGCGCCGGGGTCTGGCAGGTCGACATGGCGAAAGTTGTCGAGACCGGCGGGCGCCGCGATCTGGATGGCTTTCATGGGCTTGGCCTCCCTTCGAGCGGTTCTGTCCGCCGGAAAACGTTCTTGAAAGGAGCGTGGGCGCATCCGCCCGGCCCTTCAAGCGGGCCGCGACGTCAACCTGTGTCGGGGACGCGCCGCAAGGGCATGTCCCCGGCCTTTAGGGCTCCGGCCGCTCCGCCACGAACCGCGCGACCGAGTCGCGGAAGGCCTGCACGTCCTTGTTCAGCTGGATCAGCTTTTCGACACTCRTTCCGGCCGACGTGAACAGCGTCTGGCCCAGGCAGGCGCTGCGGGCCTGCATGTCGCGACCGTGGTCGGTGAGGCTGACGACGACCTGGCGCTCGTCGGCGGGATTACGCTCGCGCGACAGAAGGCCGGCGGCCTCCATGCGCTTGACCAGCGGCGTGACGTTGCTGGAGTCCAGGCCCAGCCGTTCGGCGATCGCGCCGACGCTTTGGCCGTCGACCTCCCAGAGCGCGCTCAGCACCAGATATTGCGGATAGGTGATCTCCAGCGCGTCCAGCAGCGGCTTGTAGGCGCGATTGATCGCCAGGCTCGCCCCGTACAGGGAAAAGCAGAGCTGGTCGTCGAGCGTGAGGGTGCGGGCGGCGTCTGGCACGGAAGGCTCCTGCGAACGGGTTCCCCTTAGCGTGAAAATATATGTCGTGACAAATAATGACTCGACAGGGATCGACCCTATCGGTAGATCAATCATATGCCGCGACATTAAATGTCGTGACACTATTCTGCTCGCGACCTTTCCGCCCCCTTCTGATGGAGGCCTCCATGGCCAACGACACCACCTCCTCGCGCGCCGGCGCCGATGCGCTCGTGCGCTACTACCTTCTGCGGGCCGTCGTGGCCGTCGCCTGGGTCGCGGCCGCCTTCACGATCGGTGCGTCCAATCCGCTGGTCGGGGGCGCGCTGCTGGTGCTGTATCCGGCCTGGGACGCCTTCGCCAACGCGCGGGACGCGCGGGCCAACGGCGGTTTCCGCGCCAATGTCCCGCAAGCCTTCAACACCGTCGTCAGCGCTCTGGTCGCCCTGGGAGTGCTCGCCGCCCTGCAAATCGACATGCGCCTGGTGCTGGTGCTGTTCGGGGCCTGGGCGGCGCTGGCGGGACTGCTGCAACTGGCCGCCGGCGTGCGCCGGTGGCGGACCTACGGCGCCCAGTGGGCGATGGTGCTGAGCGGCGCCCAGTCGGCCCTGGCGGGCGGGTTCTTCATCAAGAGCGCCGCCGCGCCCGTCGCGGGGTCCGTCATCACGATCATCGCGCCCTACGCCGCATTCGGGGCCTTCTACTTTCTGGTCTCGGCCGTCGCCCTGGCGGTGAAGGCCCGGCGTGCGGCCGGGCCTGCCTGAGGCCAGGACTCAGTACGCCGCCGTGAAGCGGGCGCGRCCGTGGCGATGCTGCTCCAACTCGTCGACCATGGCGATGGCGTAGTCGGCGAAGCTGATCTTGCTGTCGCCGGCCGCGTCGACCACCAACTGGTCGCCGCCGAGACGGAACTGACCCGTGCGGGGACCCTCGAAGATGAAGGCGGCGGGCGAGAAGAAGGTCCAGTCGATTGCGGTCTCGCCGCGCAACGCTTCCAGGAAGGCGATGCCGCCCTGGGCGAACACCTTCCACGCCTCCGGGAAGTCCGGCGTGTCGATCAGGCGCAGGCCGGGGGCGGCCTCCAGGCTGGCCGCGCCGCCGGTGACCAGCAGCCGCCCGACACCCGCCTGGCGCAGCGCCGACAGCAGGACCTCCGCCGACACATCGAAGTGCAGGGCGCTGATCACCGCGTCGCTGCCCCGGATCAGTTCGGCCAGGGCGGCCGGATCGGCCGCGTCGCCCGCCACGGCGCTCACGCCCGGCGCGGCGGCGATGGCTTCGGGCTTGCGGGCGACGGCCAGCACCTGATGACCGCGCACGGCCAGTTCCTTGGTGATTTCCGAGCCGGCGCGACCGCTGGCGCCGAGGACTGCGACCTTCATGAGAGTCTCCATGGTTTCCATAAGTGACCAAGTGCGTTAGAGAGACTCGCCATGCAAGACGGCACCTTCCCCTCCCTAGGTCACCTCCGGGGAACCGGCCCCGAGGACGGCCTCGAGGCCGGCGTCGCCGCCATTAACGCGCGGGGCGATGTGTTCGCCGCCGACTGCCCCACCCGCAAGTTGCTGGACCGCGTCGGCGACAAGTGGAGCGTCCTGATCCTGCTGCTGCTGGGCGATGTCGACATGCGCTTCAGCGAGCTCAAGCGTCGTATCCGCGGCGTGTCGCAGAAGATGCTGACCCAGACCCTGCGCTCGCTGGAGCGTGACGGCCTGGTCACGCGGCGGGTCGAGGCCACGGTTCCGGTGACGGTGACCTATGGCGTCACCCCCCTGGCGCGCGAGCTGTTGGCGGCTTTGCGCCTGATGATCGACTGGGCCGAGACCCGCATGCTCGAGGTCGCCGCCGCCCAAGGCCGTTACGACGGCCGCGACGCCGTGAACTGACCTCCTCTTCGTTTCACGGGTGAGAAGCGGCCTCTCGCAATCGCGCCATTCGAACCTAACTAGACAAGCGTCGCCCAGGGCCGTCTAGGTCTGCGCGAACAAAGCCCCGGAGTCCCCATGTCGCTGAGAGTCGCCGTCCAGATGGATCCCGTCCAGGGGATCAACATCGAGAACGACACCACCTTCCTGATGATGTGGGAGGCTCAGGCGCGCGGCCACAAGCTGTGGTTCTACACGCCCGACAAGCTGTCGATGGAGGACGGCCGGGTGTTCGCCCGCGCCCAGCCGCTGGTGCTGACCAAGACGCAAGGGGCCCACGCCCAGCTGGGCGACACCGTCGTTCTGGACATGAAGGACGACGTCGACGTGGTGCTGATGCGCCAGGATCCGCCGTTCGACATGGCCTACATCACCGCCACGCACTTCCTGGAGAAGGTCCACCCCCACACCCTGGTCGTGAACAACCCGGCCRAGGTGCGCAACGCGCCCGAAAAGCTGTTCGTCACCGACTTCCCGGGCGTCCAGCCGCCGACCCTGATCACCAGCGACCACGAGGCGATCTACGACTTCCGCGCCCGGCACGGCGACATCGTGCTCAAGCCCCTCTACGGCGGCGGCGGTTCTGGCGTGGCGCGTCTGCTGGCCGACGATCCCAATCTCGACGCCCTGCTGGAACTGCACGCCATGATCAGCCGCGAGCAGGTGATCGCCCAGAAGTTCGTCCCGGCCGTCAGCAAGGGCGACAAGCGCATCCTGCTGGTCCACGGCGAGCCCGTGGGGGCGGTCAATCGCGTGCCGGCCGCCGGCCAGGTGCGGTCCAACCTCCGGGTCGGGGGGCGAGCCGAGGCCGTCGACCTGACGACGCGTGACCTCGAGCTCTGCGCGATCATCGGCCCGGAACTGAAGAAGCGCGGCCTGCTGTTCGTCGGCATCGACGTGATCGGAGAATACCTGACCGAGATCAACGTCACCTCGCCGACCGGGGCCCAGCAGCTGAAGCGGTTCGGCGGCGCCGACGCCGCGGCGATCCTCTGGGATCGGATCGCCGAGCTAAGCTCCACCTGAGGGTGAGGAACTACCTCTAGACGACTGAATCGTCACACTTTCCTGAAACGTTCGTTTTTCGTTCTTGCTCCGCTCCAGCGGCCATGCTTGGCTTGTGGATAAATCGGTGGGCAAGGGGGCGAAAACCCAATGGCCGCAAAGGTCGTGACGGTGGCGTTCGAGGGCGTGGAGGCGCGTCGCGTCGACGTCGAGGTGCAGCTGACCGGCGGTCAGCAGGTGATGGTCATCGTCGGCCTGGGCGACAAGGCCGTTGCCGAAAGCAAGGAGCGGGTGCGCGGAGCATTCGCCGGCCTGGGCCTGGCCCTGCCGCCCAAGCGCATCGTCGCCAACCTGGCTCCCGCCGACATGCCGAAGGAAGGGTCGCACTACGACCTGCCCATCGCCCTGGCGGTGATGGCCGCGATGGGCGTTATTCCCATCGACGCGCTCGACGGCTGGGCCGCGATGGGCGAACTGTCCCTGGACGGACGGATCGCCCCGACCGCCGGCGCCCTGCCCGCCGCCATGGCGGCCGGGGCGATGGACCTGGGTTTGATCTGTCCCG
>NZ_JBFTZS010000184.1:0-8325 GCF_056406675.1 Caulobacter sp. P1_B12_2
GCCTCCAGCAGGGTGTCGAACACGTCCAGCGCCGGGCCCGGCTCGCCGCTGAGGGCCTCCAGGCTTTCCATCAGCACCTTCTCGCCGTGCAGCTCCACGTCCTTGACCGCGTTGCGGAAATCCTCGCGCGCGCCGTCGTCGATCCCCGGCCAGGTCGGCTTGATCGCGCGGCGGACAGCCCGCAGGGGAGAGCCGACCTCTGCGTCCCAGCGCTTGACCAGCCGGGCGGCCTCCCGGGCGTCGGCGGCGCGGCCCTCGCTGGCCCGCCAGGCCGCCCACAGCAGATAGGGCACGTTCTGGCCGTGTCCGTCCTGCAGCGACAAGCACGCCTCCGCGACAGAGGGTCGCGCATAGACCTCAAGGGCCCACTGCCAAAGCCGCATCTTCGTTAACCCCTCAGGCCTTTTCAGGCGTCGCCAGTGATCGTCGCCAGGTCTTCGCCCCAGCGCCTGACCGGTCGCCAGGACAGGCCGAACAGGTCGAACGCGCGGCCCACCGATTGGTCCACCATCTCAGCGATCGATTGCGGTTTTGCGTAGAAGGCGGGCAGGGGCGGAGCGATCACCGCGCCCATCTCGGCCAGCTTGGTCATCGTGCGCAGGTGGCCCAGGTGCAGGGGCGTCTCGCGCACCATCAGCACCAGCGGCCTGCGCTCCTTCAGCGTCACGTCGGCGGCGCGGGTCAGCAACGAAGCCGTTACGCCCGTTGCGATCTCGCTCATGGTGCGCACCGAGCAGGGGGCCACAATCATGCCGAGCGTGCGGTACGACCCTGACGCGATCGCCGCCCCGACGTCGCCTACGCGATGCACGACATCCGCCTTCTCATTGACCTGGGCGACAGAAAAATCGGTCTCCTGAGACAGGGTCAGGGCCGCTGATTTCGACAGGACGAGGTGGCTCTCCACGCCCAGTTCGCGACAGGCGTCCAGGGCTCGCAGGCCGTAGACAACCCCTGACGCGCCTGAGATTCCGACGACGAGGCGAGGTTTTTCGGGCGAGGCCAGCGGGTCCGACATGGTGAATTTTCGTCCGTCTTGGGAGCAAGCTGCGCCGGGTCAAGCGCCGCCGAGTGCAATCATATGTGATCTGACAGCTTCGAACAGCGGGTGTTGACTTCGATCTCCACCAGCAAGGAGCCGACAGCCATGGCCATCGAATCCCGTATCCGCGAGCTTGGGTCCCGTCACGAGAACCTCGACCGCACGATCCAGGAGGAGACCAGTCGACCCGTCAGCGACACCTCCCGTCTTCGGGAGTTGAAGCGGCAGAAGCTCAGGCTCAAGGAGGAGATCGAAGGCCTTAGGGCGCGACTTCACTAGCCCCCTCTAGCCATCGCCGCGTCGGAAGCGGGGGTGGCCGCCAGAGGAGGCCGAAAACAGAAAGGCCCGCTCCGTTTCGACGGGGCGGGCCTTTTGCTTGTCGGCGAGGAGATCAGTCCTCGTCGTCTTCGTCTTCTTCCGGGACGTAGGTCGACTTGCCGAACACGTCTTCGGCCTTCGGCTCGATGCGGCCCTTGCGGATCGCGGCCTCTTCGTCCTCGTGGTCTTCCGGCAGGGCGCTGGTTTCCGAGGCGGGGCGCAGGGTCGGGTCTTCCGGCAGGATGCCCTTCTTCAGGTCGTCCTTGGCCTTCTTCTCGGCCGCCTTCTTGACCAGGGCGTCCAGCTCCAGTTGGCCGACCAGGCCCAGGGTCACCGGATCGACCGGCTTGATGTTGGCCGCGTTCCAGTGCGTGCGGGCGCGAACCTGCTCGATGGTCGACTTGGTGGTGCCCAGCAGCTTGGAGATCTGCGCGTCGGTCACCTCGGGGTGGTGACGCAGGAACCAGGCGATGGCGTCCGGGCGGTCCTGGCGGCGCGACACCGGGGTGTAGCGCGGAGCCTTCTTCTGCGGCTTCAGCAGTTCGGCGTGGCGGCTGACCTGGGCCTTCATGCGATAGGCGTCGTTGGCCTGGGCCCTGTCGAGCTCTTCGCGGGTCAGCTGACCGTTGCCCATCGGATCGGCGCCGCGGATGTCGCGCGCCACTTCGCCGTCGGCGATGCCGCTGACTTCCAGCGGGTGCAGACCGCAGAAATCGGCGATCTGTTCAAAGGTGAGCGACGTGTTTTCCACGAGCCAGACGGCGGTCGCCTTGGGCATCAGGATGTCGGCCATGAGGGGCTCCAGAAATGACGGCGCCCGACCTTGCGGCCGGGCGGGATGTTCAGTCTGGACCTATAATCCGGTTCTTGCGGAAAGGGAACGGGGATCAACCATTCCCGAGATTCAGCGGCATGTGGCGGGTTGGCGCGGGGATTTCCCGAAGGCCTTCGAGGCGCTGACGCCGACCCACGCTGCGCAGCGTGACCAGCCCGCCGCCGCCCACCCCGATGAGCAGGGCGATGCCCAGCGCCATCGGCGAGGTGTCCAGCCCTTCGCCGCGCATGTCGAACATGTACAGCATGAAGGGCGGCAGCAGCACCGACCAGGCCAGCCATTCGATCCAGGGCTCGACCTTGCGCAGCTCGATCCAGATCATGAGGACGAAAAAGGTCGCGGCCAGGACGCCCAGCTCCACCCGATGCGGATTGATCAGAACCAGGCGCAGTCCGCTCAGGCTTCCGTTCAGGCTCATGGACCGTCCCCAGGGTTCGACGCGGAAATCTAACCCAGGGTTGCTGGCGGCCAAGTCGATGCTCGCCGCCGGCGAAGCTTTCAATCAGCGCGGGAAGTCACGCCAGCAGCACCACCTTGCCCACAYGCTCGCCGGCCTCGAGGTGGGCGTGGGCGGCGGCGGCGTCCTCCAGGGGGAAGCTCGCGTCAATAATCGGCTTGAGCTTGCCCGCCGCGATCCACGGCCAGACCACGCGCTCGATCTCGGCGGCCAGGCGGGCCTTCTCGTCGGCCGGGCGGGGACGCAGGGTCGAGCCGGTCAGCACGGCGCGCTTCTGCATGATCCTCATGATCGGCACCTCCAGCACCGGCCCGGCCAGGGCGGCGATGTAGACGATGCGGCCGCCGGTGTTCAGGGCGTCAAGGTTCTTGTCGAAATAGCTGGCCCCGACCATGTCGAGCACCACGTCGACCCCGCCGGCCGCCTTGGCGATCTCGGCGAAGTCCTCGGTCTTGGCGTCGACGGCGATGTCCGCGCCCAGGGCCAGGGCCTGGGCCTTCTTGTCGGCGCCCCGGCCGGTGGCGATCACCCGCGCGCCGTGCGCCTTGGCCATGGCGATCGCCGTTGTCCCGATACCGGACGTGCCACCATGAATCAGAAGCGTCTCGCCAAGCTTCAGCGCCCCATGTTCGAACACATTGGCGAACACCGTGAACACCGTCTCGGGCAGGGCGGCGGCGTGGGCGAAGTCGAAGCCGTCAGGAACGGGCAGGGCGTGGCGGGCGTCGACCACGGCGTACTGGGCGTAACCGCCGCCGCCCAGCAGGGCGCAGACCTTGTCGCCGGCTTTCCAGCGTCCCGATCCCGTGACCACCTCGCCGGCGACCTCCAGGCCCAGGGTGGTCGGGGCGCCGGGCGGCGGCGGATAGAAACCCAGGCGCTGCAGCAGGTCCGGACGGTTCACGCCCGCCGCGCGCACACGAATCAGGATCTGGCCGGGACCCGGCGTAGGCCGCGCCACGGTCTCGGGATGGAGGGCGTCGGCCGCTCCCTTGCCGCCTTCGATGGCGATGGCGGTCATGGTCTCGGACATGGTGGAACATCCCGTGAGGCTTGCGTCGCGCCCTTGGTAGGCGTCAGATGCCGGATCGAAAAGGGGTCGAGCAAAGGGAGACCGATCCGATGATGGAAGAACCGGTCGAGCCGCGCGCTTTCCGTGGCGACGCGCTCAACACCGCCACGCACGAGGACTTGGACACCTACGGCGTGGCCGAACTGGAAGAGCGGATCGAGGCGCTGGAAGCGGAAGTCGCCCGCACCCGCGCCCAGCTCACCAAGAAAAAGGCTGGGCGCGACGCGGCCAATGCGCTGTTTGGTCGCCTAGACTAACGATCGGTTTACGCTACAGGCGGACTCTCGACCCCGCCTGACTCGGATATCGGCTCTAAGTCGAGCCTGGGGGAGGGGCGGTCGCGAAACGGGACGATCACGTCTGGCACGGGGGTTGCAGTCCTCCTGCCTGGCGAGACGGTCTCGCGGCCTTTCGAAGGGGCAATGAGTAGCTATGACCGAGTTGAACGTGGCCCAGGCCCCTTGGCGCGCTGGCGTGATCCAGGATTTCGCCCGCTCCGAACTGTTTGACCGCACCTTCGAGGAAGGCATGACGCTGGTCGAGGAGACCGCCGCCTATCTGGACGGCGCCGGCCGCCACGACAGCAAGATCCTCTCGCGCAACGCCGCCCTGGCCTATGCGAGCGAAAGCATGCGCCTCACGACCCGGCTGATGCAGGTGGCCTCGTGGCTGCTGGTCCAGCGCGCGGTCAAGGAAGGCGAGATGGAGGCCCAGGCCGCCTGCGCCGAGAACTACCGCCTGGGCCTGGAAAGCGGCGAGCCCGCCGCCGTCGAGGACCTGCCCTTCGGTTTGGTCAATCTCCTGCAACGCTCCGAGCGCCTCTACGAGCGCGTCCGCCACCTGGACAAGCGCATGTACGTCGAGGCCGGCGAGGTCGAGGCCCCGCGTCCCGTTCAGGCGCACTTCGACCGGCTCAGCGCGGCGTTCGGCGCGGCCTAAACTCACCTCTTCCCCCTTTGGGGGAAGACGACCGCGAAGCGGTCCGTAGGGGGCAAGTGTTAGCCGCGCTGTCGCTAACCTTTGGCCGCCTTGCCGTTTCTCACTTGCCCCCACCTGACGGCTACGCCGTCTGTCCGCCCCCATAGGGGGCGGAGCAAAACAGAAAAGGCCGGCCCGCGAACGCGGAGCCGGCCTTTCGTCGCCTTACGGCGAGAAGCGTGAAACGCTTACTTCTTGGCGGTGAAGCCGGCGAACTTCGCGTTGAAGCGCGAAACGCGGCCGCCGCGGTCCAGCATGGCGCTGTTGCCGCCGGTCCAGGCCGGGTGGACGCGGGGATCGATGTCCAGCGCCAGGGTCGCGCCTTCTTTCCCGTAGGTCGAACGGGTTTGATAGGACGTGCCGTCGGTCATGGTGACGGTGATGAAGTGGTAGTCGGGGTGAATGTCTTGTTTCATCGGGCGATCCAACCGACTTGAGGCGGCGTAATGTGGGCGGGCGCCAAACCTTGCGGGTGGCTCTCGGAGACGCGCGGCTATAAAGAAAGCGCGCGAATTTGGCAAGGGTCAGTTGATGAGTGACGTGAACGCGGGCGAGATTTCGGCCGAGGGCAGGCCGAGCGCGGGCGCGGAGCTGGTGCAGAATCTGGCCGAGGCGGCCAACCGTCGCCCCCGCCGCAAGGACATCCGTCCCCTGGCTCATCTGCTGCCGTTCGTGCGCCGCCACATCGGCGACGCCCTGGCCGCGAGCTTCTTCCTGCTGTTCTCGACCGGGGCCACCCTGGGCCTGACGGGCGCGTTCAAGGGCGTGATCGACAAGGGCTTCACCCGCGGCTCGGACGCGATCAACGGCGCCTTCATCGGCCTGGCCGCGGTGGCCCTGCTGCTGGCCGTGGCCACGGCGCTGCGATTCTTCTTCGTCACCCGGCTGGGCGAGCGCGTGGTCGCCGACCTGCGCCGCGCGCTGTACGGCCACACCCTGACCCTGGACCCGGCCTTCTTTCTCAAGACCCGCACCGGCGAGGTGCTGTCGCGGATGACCACCGACATCACCATCATCGAGCAGCTGGTGGGCACCAGCGTCTCGGTCGCCCTGCGCAACAGCCTCAGCCTGGTCGGCGGGCTGGGCTACATGGCCTTCGTCAGCCCCAAGCTGGCGGGCTTCATCGTGCTGATGGTGCCGGTGATCCTGGCGCCGATCTTCCTGCTGGGCCGCAACGTGCGAAAGCTGTCGGTCAGCGCCCAGGACAAGTTCGCCGACGCGGTCGGCTATGCGGGCGAGAGCCTGGACGCCCTGGACACCGTCCAGGCCTTCGGGCGCGAGAGCGCGGCGGACGCCCGGTTCGGCGGCGCCGTCGAGGGCGCCTACAAGGCGTCGGTCAAGCGGATCAACGCCCGGGCCAGCATGACCGCCGTGGTCATGGCCCTGGCGTTCGGCGGCGTGACCCTTCTGCTGTGGGTGGGCGCGCACCTGGTGCTGTCGGGCGAGATGACGGCCGGCACCCTGGCCCAGTTCGCCCTGCTGGCGATCTTCACCGCCGGTTCGGTCGGCGCCCTGGGCGAGGTCTGGGGCGACGTGCAGAAGGCGGCGGGCGCCATGGAGCGAATCTCCGACCTGCTCAATTCCCAACCCGGCATCGCCGCGCCTGAGAAACCCCAGACCCTGCCCGTTCCGGCCCGGGGGGGCATCGCCTTCGAGGGCGTGACCTTCGCCTATCCCGGTCGACCCGACCTGCCGGCCCTGAGGGGCTTCGACCTGGTCGTGAACCCGGGCGAGACCGTGGCCCTGGTCGGACCCTCGGGCGCGGGCAAGAGCACCGTCCTGCGGCTGCTGCTGCGCTTCTACGACCCGCAGGCGGGCGTGGTGCGGCTGGACGGCGTCGACCTGCGGGCCGCCGATCCGTCGCAGGTGCGCGAGCGCATGGCCCTGGTGGCCCAGGACAGCCCGCTGTTCTCCGGCTCGGCCATGGACAACATCCGCTTCGGCCGGGAGGACGCCACCGAGGCGGAGGCTCGCGCCGCCGCCGACGCGGCCCAGGCCACGACCTTCATCAACGCCTTGCCGCAGGGCTTCGACACGCCGGTGGGCGAGCGGGCCAAGACCCTGTCGGGCGGTCAGCGCCAGCGCCTGGCCATCGCCCGCGCCCTGGTCCGCAACGCCCCGATCCTGCTGCTGGACGAGGCCACCAGCGCCCTGGACGCCGAAAACGAGCGCCTGGTCCAGAAGGCCCTGCACGACGCCATGAGCCAGCGCACGACCCTGGTCATCGCCCACCGCCTGGCCACCGTGCTGAAGGCCGACCGCATCGTGGTCATGGAGGACGGCCGCGTCGTGGAGCAAGGCACCCACGCGGAGCTGTCGGCCCAGGGCGGGCTCTACGCCAAACTGGCGCGGCTGCAGTTCGGGGTGGAGGCGGCTTAGGTCGACTGTTGACTGGTCTGGCTACGCATGATTGTGCAGCCAAGCTTGTAGTCTTGAGGCCCTCGAATGATCGATTTGTCGCGCTGGTTCAATCCGTTCGCCGGAGTTCGCACTCAAGACGAGGCCCTGACCGTTGGCCGCGCTGGGACAGTTGGCGCATTTCTGATGGCCCTGAACGGCGTCTTCGTTGCGTTGATCACCGCACTGAAGATCGGCCCCGATATGGCCCGCCTACAGAGGGACACGGCGGCTACGCTAGGTCATCAAACCCCGGCCGCACGGGAGGCGTTGTCGATGATCGGTCCGACGATGGTGTACTTTTTATTGGCCGTCAGCGTCGTGTTCGCGTTGGCCTACGCCGTCTTAGGCGTCGTGCAATGGCGCAATCCGAACCGCGTGATCCCCTTTTTGATTGGCTTGGTAGCGCTCAATGATCTGCTGACGACAGCTCGGGGCCTGGTCAACGGCTCTGCCGCCGCGGCCTTAGCTCACGTTGGAATGCCGTTGTGGCGCTACGAGTTGAGCGTCGCCGCCAACCTTGTCTGCCTGCTGCTGTTCTATAATGGAGTGCGCGGAGCGTACGGGCTACGAAAGCTGCGCACTGCTGCCTGAGACTCAGGCCGCCTTACGTCCTTGCATGGCGTCCAGATCCACCCCCAGCCGCTTCTGTAGTTCCTCCCGGCCCAACGTCGTCAGCCGCGCCGCCCGGCTCCCGGCTAACGTCTCGATCCAGCCCAGCGCCACCATGCGGCTTAGCAAGGTCACGCCCAGCGGGCCGGCCAGGTGGTGGCGGCGTTCGGTCCAGTCCAGGCACTGGCGGGCGGCGCCGCGCCTGGAGCGCAGGGCGTCCAGGTCCAGGCCCAGGTCCTCGAACCAGGCGCGGCCGGCGGGCGGGACCTCGTAGAGCTTGCCGTCGACCGGACGGATCACCTCCTGCGCCACCAGCGCGTCGGTCACCGCTATGCCCAGCCGGCCGGCCAGGTGGCCGTAGCAGCAGCGGCCGTCGCGCAGGGCGCGGGCCTGGGGCGAGCGCGGCTGTTCCAGCGAGCGGACGGGCGCGGCCAGCACGGCCAGGGCCTCCAGCGCGTGGGCGACCTCGGCGTTGGCCAGGCGGTAGTAGCGGTGGCGGCCCTCGCGCTCGACACTGACCAGCCCGCCGTCGACCAGCTTGGCCAGGTGGTTGCTGGCCGCCTGGGCGGTCAGGCCCGCGGCCCAGGCCAGGGCCCCGGCCGGCTGGGCGCGTC
>NZ_JBFTZS010000185.1:0-8321 GCF_056406675.1 Caulobacter sp. P1_B12_2
CCTTCATGGGCATCGTCGCGGCCCTGACCGAGGCCACCTCCGCCATGACCGGCGGCGGCGCGGCCATGCAGGGCGCTCTGATCAGCCTGCTGACGATCGCCGCCACCAAGTTCTGGACCTCGATCGCGGGCGTGCTGGCCTCGATCATCCTGCGCCTGGCCGCCCGCCGCCGCCGTCACGGCATCGAGGTGTCCGAAGCCCACTTCTTCGCCCTGCTGGACGCCTGCGTCCGCTTCGCCCCGCCCGAGAAGGTGATGCTGGAGCAACYGGCCGTGCTGGGCCGCATCGAGGCGGCCCTCCAAGGCCGCGTCGGGACCTCGGCGAGCGCGGCTTGATGCGACGCAGGCGCAGCAGGACGAGCGACGTCGAGGAAGGCGAGAGCTACTACGTCTCGATGACCGACATGATGGTGGGGGTGATCTTCATCTTCATCATCATGCTCAGCTATTTCGCGTTCGAGTTCCGCTCGACGACCGCCAAGCTGACGACCTCGAAGCAGCCGGAAACCACGGCCCTGCTGCAGACGGCCGCCAATCTCACGCCCAAGACCGCCGACATCGAGGTGGACTACAAGGCCCAGGTGCTGTGCGTGCCGGAAGCGACGCTGTCGGAGACCGGCGAGGGCGCGGCCGGCGAGCGCCGCTGCTTCGCCTACTCGCCGCCCACCAAGAGCTCGGTCAAGATCGCTTCGGCCTCCGACGCCCAGAAGCTGCTGATGCAGTCGCTGGACGCCGACCTGCGCGACGAGCGCGTGCCGATCACCGGCGACCCCAACACCGGTTCGCTGAACTTCCGCGCCGATCAGCTCTTCCTTCCCGGCACCGCCTCCCTGTCCGCCGACGGCCAGCGGATCGCCGGAAGCGTCGCCCAGTCCCTGATGCGGCGCCTGCCGTGCCTGGGCTATGGCGTGACCGCCGGCTCGGATTGCCGGGAGGGCGACGTCAAGCTCTCGGTGGTCAACGTGACCAGCGCGACCAATCTCGACGCGTTCACCGCCGAAGGGCAGGAGGCCGCCGCCCTGGCCTTGCGCCGCGCCGCGGTCTTCCACCAGGCCTTGACCGCCGCCCAGCCGTCGCTGGCCGCCTTGCGGAACGCGCCGCCCGGACAGGCCGGATCGCAGCCCCTTCTGCGGGTCGCCAGCGTGGGCCAGTCGCAGGAAGGCGCTTCGAGGGTCGGCGACGACCAGACGGTGAGCATTCAGTTCCAAATGGCGCCCTGATCACCAGCCCATTTGGCGCGGGGCCGGCGCTGCCCTATATCGCGACCATCGCGTCTCGCGCCCGCCGGCGCTTCGGCGTCCGGCCCGTGAAAGAGCGTCATGTCGTCCAGTCCCATTCCCGCCCCGGCTCGTCCTCACGCCGGGCCCCATCCCGGCATGGGCTTTGGTCAGTTCGTCGCCCTGATCGCGGCGATGATGGCCACCAACGCCCTGGCCATCGACTCGATGCTGCCGGYCATGCCGCAGATCGGCGAGGCCCTGGGCATCGCCTCGGCCAATGAGCGTCAGTGGATCCTGACCGCCTATCTGCTGGGCTTCGGCGCGGCTCAGATCGTCTACGGACCGCTGGCGGATCGCTATGGCCGCAAGCCGGTGCTGCTGGTCGGCCTGTCGCTGTACGTCGTCTTCGCCGCCCTCTGCGCCTTCTCCACCTCGTTCGAGATGCTGCTGATCGCCCGGGCCCTCTGCGGCGTCGGGGCGGCGGCCACCCGGGTGCTGTCGGTGTCGATCGTCCGCGACTGCTATAGCGGCCGGCAGATGGCGCGGGTGATGTCGCTGTCGTTCATCGTCTTCCTGGGCGTGCCGATCATCGCCCCGTCGGTGGGCCAGGCCATCCTGCTGGTCGCGCCGTGGCCGTGGGTGTTCGGCATCCTGTCGATCTTCGGCCTGGCGGTGATCGCCTGGTCCTGGATCAAGCTGCCCGAGACCCTGCATCCGGAAGACCGCGTGCCCCTGGAGGTCACCCCGGTGCTGGCGGCGTTCAAGGAGTGCCTGACCAACCGCATCGCCGTCGGCTACACCCTGGCCGCCACCCTCGTGCTGGGCGGGCTGTTCGGCTTCCTCAACTCGGCCCAGCAGGTGTTCGTCGACGTGCTGGGGGCGGGCAAGCTGTTCACCCTGATCTTCGCGGCGATCGCCGGGGGCATCGCCGTCTCGTCCCTGGTCAATTCCCAGATCGTCGGGCGCCTGGGCATGCGGCTGGTCTCGCACGTCTCGCTGTTCGGCTACATCGCCTTCGCGGTGGTCCATGCCTTGGTGGCGCTCAGCGGCCACGAGACGCTCTGGACCTTCTCGCTGCTGCAGGCGGGGATGATGTTCTGCTTTGGCATGGTGATGTCGAACTTCGGGTCGATCGCCATGGAGCCGCTGGGCCACCTGGCCGGCACGGCGGCTTCGGTCCAGGGCTTCATCACCACGATCGGCGGCGCGCTGTTCGGCTTCTGGATCGGCCAGCTGTTCGACGGCACCACCGTGCCCCTGACCCTGGGTTTCGCGGGTTTCGGCATCGCCGGCCTGGCGGCCGTGCTGATCACCGAGAAGGGCCGGCTGTTCCACGCCGGTTCGGGCGCGCCGGCCGTCGAAGGCGCAGGGGCTGGTCACTAGGGCTTATTGTCAAGTTTCACTCAAGCTTGACCATGTCGCGATGAGCGGAATTTGAAGATCAGTCCAGCATTCGCTCCAGGGTCGCCAATTCGTCAGCCTCTCGCGACGGCTTGTCCCAGCGGATGCGGTTGATGCGCGGGAAGCGCATGGCCACGCCGGACTTGTGGCGGGTCGAGCGCTGCAGGCCCTCGAAGGCGACCTCGAACACCAGGCCGAACTCCAGGTCGGCGCGCACCGAACGCACCGGGCCGAACCGCTCGATCGTGTTGTCGCGCACGAACTTGTCGATCTGCTTCAGCTCCTCGTCGGTGAAGCCGAAATAGGCCTTGCCCACGGGGGTTAGATGCCGTGTCCCGGTCTCGTCCTCGCGCCAGACCCCGAAGGTGTAGTCGGAATAGAAGCTGGACCGCTTGCCGTGGCCGCGCTGGGCGTACATCAGCACCGCGTCGATCAGGCGGGGATCGCGCTTCCACTTGAACCACGGCCCCTTGGGCCGGCCGGGCTCGTAGACGCTGTCCCAGCGCTTGAGCATCAGCCCCTCGGCGATGGTCGGATCGCCCGCCGGCGGTTCGGCGCGCAGGGCGGCTAGCGCTTCCCAGCTGTCGAACGGCTGGATCTGCGACAGGTCGATGCGCGGGCTGGCCGCCTGGACGATGAAAGCCTCCAGCCGCTTGCGCCGCTCGGCGAAGGGCAAGCCGCGCAGGTCGGTCTCGCCGTCCAGCAGCAGGTCGTAGGCGCGGATGCCGGCGGGGAAGGTCTGGAGCTGCTTGGCGTCRACCGTCTTGCGGTTCAGCCGCTGCTGCAGGTCGCCGAATGACGCCACGACCCCGTCGCGCATCACTAGGAGTTCGCCGTCGATGGCGCCCTCGAATGTCAGGGCCTCGACCACGTCGGGAAAGGTCGCCGAGATGTCGTCGCCGGTGCGGGTGTAGAGCCGCCGCTCGCCACGCTCGCTGACCGCCTGGACGCGGATGCCGTCCCACTTCCATTCGGCGGCGTAGGCCTTGGGATCCAGCTTGGCGAAGTCGACCGCCTCGTCGATGGCCTGGGCCAGCATCACCGGCCGGAATCTGCCCGGCGCGTCGGGCGAGGGCTGTTCCGACCGCCCCTCGAGCCAGGCGAACAGGTCGCCATAGGGCGGGGTCATGGCGTGCCAGACCTCCTCGACCTGGCCGATCTCGACGCCGCCGAAGTCGGCGCAGGCCTGCTTGGCTAGGCGGGACGACACGCCGACCCGCAGGCCGCCGGTCATCAGCTTCAGCAGGGCCCAACGGCCGTCGGCGTCCAGGGCGTCCAGCCAGCTCTCGATCAGCCGCTGGACCTCGGCGCGTGACGCGGTGCGCAGGCTCTCGACCACCTCCGACAGATCCGGCTCGCGGYTGGCGCCCGGCCTTTCCGGCCAGACCAGGGCGACGGTCTCGGCCAGGTCGCCGACATAGTCGTAGGACCAGGCGAACAGCTGGGCGTCCATCCGGCTCTCCACCGCCTTGCGGATGAAGGCCGGCTTGGCGGCGTTGAACGACAGCGCCCCGGTCAGGGCCGCCAGCACCCAGCCACGCTCGGGATCGGGCGTTTCGCGCAGGAAGTCCTTGATCAGGGTGAGCTTGGCGTTGCGCGAGCTCGTCAGGGACAGCCGGTCGAGGAGGTGGGCGAAGGCGCGCATGGGAATGAAATGTCGCGTCCCGGCTTAGGTTCAAGTCGCGAGGTTCAAGTCGGCCGACTCTCGTCCAGCTGGCCCAGGATCATGATCTTCTGCCAGATCTTGCGGCCCAGGTCGGAGGTCAGGGTCTCGATGTCGTTGACGGCCGCGACCACCACCGGGTCGCTGCTCTCGCCGGCGTAGAGCGCCGCCAGCTTGGCGGTCAGGGCCAGCATCTCGGCGCAGTAGTCCAGGTAGCGGGCCAGCTGGAAGCGGTTCATCTCGCGGGCCGGCGAGGAGGCGGTGCGGGGGCCCAGCACCAGGGTCGGGTCCTTGGTCAGCTGGTGCATGTCGATCACGTGGGCGAACGATCGCAGCTCGTGCAGGGATTTCTGGACCCGCGAGCGCTTCCAGCGCGACTCCAGCGATACCAGGAACCAGATCGCCGCGCCCGACAGCAGCAGCAGATTGACGGCCGGCTCCAGGCTCGTGGCCAGGCTGAGCGCGCCGGCGTTGCGCAGGCTGGTCAGCCAATCGAGCCGGCCGATCAGCCCCGCCTCCAGCCCGATCGCACAGATCGCGATCACGGCCACCAGGGCCCGCAGGCCCAGATAAGGCCGCGACAGCCGTCGGGCCCGCTTGGCGGTGACCCGCGCCACGGCCGACAGCTGGTCGCAGACCTCTGACAGGCCGGAGGCCGGAAAGCGTTCTGCCACGCGGGCCTTCAGATGATCGAGCGTCTCGACCACCTTGTCGGCGTCCAGCTTCAACGCGCCCTTGCCCCAACGATCGCCCATGCGATTGGCCATTCGGGTCCCCCGATCCGGTCGCGACGCTAACACGGCGGTGAGACTTGAAGTCAATTCGAACATCTGTTTGAATTGACTGAACCGGAGACCGGCCCATGACCTTTCAGCCGCCCGAGCCCTTCGTCCCGCATCCGCGCAAGAGCCCGCTGACCACGCCTTGGGAGCCGATCTTCGCCGACATCCGCGAGGATCGTTGGGTGCTGGCGGTGGAGGTGCGCGAGCCGCACACCAACTCACGCGGCGGCCCGCACGGCGGCCTGATCGCCGCCCTGGCCGACAACGCCATGGGCCTGTCGTGCGGGGTGGTGCTGACCCGGCTGCAGATCCCCAGCAAGGGCCTGATCACCGTCTCGCTGGGGCTCGACTACATCGCCGCCGCCCAGATCGGCCAGTGGCTGGCGTTCGACACCGACTTCATCAAGCCCGGCAAGAGCCTGTGCTACGCCGAGGCCACGGTGGCGGCCGACGGCAAGCCTGTGGCGAGGGCGCGGGCGACGTTCAAGGTGGTGTGAGGGCCGCCGGATTTCATCCCCAAAAGGCAATCCCGCCGCCCTGGCCAAGCGCCGCGAGGCTCGCTAGCTTCACCGTGGGGTTCTAGGGGGATTTCATCTTGCGTCACTTCGCGCCTGTCTTGGCGGCTATCTTCGTCGGCGTCGCCGCGCCGGCCATGGCCGCGGATCAACCGCCGGCTCCGGTCGCGGCGTCTCAGCCGGACATCTCCTGGCAGGACCGCCTTCAGCATCGTACCGGGGTGATCGCGCTGCCGGTCGCCCACGCCAGGCTGAACCTGGGCTCGGACTACTATTTCCTGGACGCCGCCGCGGCCAAGCGGGTGCTGACCGAGGGCTGGGGCAATCCGCCCGAAGCCGGAGAGGGCGTGCTCGGCATGATCGTCCCGACTCGGTTCAAGCCGCTCGAAGCGGCGTCCTGGGGCGCGGTGATCACCTATCAGGATGTCGGATACGTCTCCGACAAGGACGCCCGCACGACCGACTACGACAAGCTTCTGGACCAACTTCGCGAATCCGAGGGCGACTCGAACGCCCGCCGGCAGGAAGCGGGTTATCCGGCGATCCATCTGGCGGGCTGGGCGGAACGTCCGTCGTACGACCCGGCGCGTCACCTCGTGATCTGGGCGCAAGACCTGGCGATCGGCGGCAGCGACACCCATTCGCTCAACTACGATATCCGCCTGCTGAACAAGCAAGGCGTGCTCAGCCTGAATGTCATCTCCTCGATGGCCGACCTGCAGGACGTGCGAGCGGCGGCTGGGAGCATTGCCAAGGCGGCGGTGTTCGACGCCGGCTCGACCTATGCCGACTACCAGAAGGGGCGCGACAAGGCCGCGGAGTTCGGCGTCGGGGGCTTGGTGGCAGCGGGTCTCGGCGTGGCCGTCGCCAAGAAGTTCGGCCTGTTGGCCATCCTGCTGGTGGTGCTGAAGAAGGGCTTCGTGGTCATCGCCGCCGCCCTCGCCAGCGGCGCGGCGTGGTTCCGTCGGGCGTTTGGCAAGAAGACGATTTCGGCGAAGACGCCGCCGCCGGGCGGTCCCGACCTGATCAGCTAGCGGGGCCTCACTCCCCCTCTTCCTCGTCATAGCCCACCAGCCGCAGCGCCCGGGCCGGTATGCCCTCAAGCTCGCACCAACGCTCCAACGCCTCTTCGCGGCCGTGGGTGATCCACACCTCGCCGGGGCGCAACTCGTCGAGGGTGGCGGTCAGCTCGTCCCAGTCGGCGTGGTCGGAGATGATCAGCGGCAGCTCGACGCCGCGTTGGCGGGCCCGGGCGCGCACCCGCATCCAGCCGCTGGCGAAGCAGTCGACCGGGTCGGGGAAGCGCCGCGACCAGCGGTCGGCCAGGGCCGAGGGCGGAGCGACGATGATCGCGCCCTCGAAGTCCTTCTTGGTCCCCGTCGTGGCCGGAGCCAGCGGGCCCAGGTCGATCCCGTGGCGCTCGTAGAGCCGGTTCAGCCGGTCCATCGCGCCGTGCACGTGGATGGTCTTGTCCCAGCCGGCCTCGCGGATCAGGCTGATCACCCGCTGGGCCTTGCCGAGCGCATAGGCCCCGACGAGATGCGAGCGCTCGGGGAACTGCTCGACCGACTTCAGCAGGGCGGCGATCTCGCCCTTGTCGTCCGGGTGGCGAAACACCGGCAGGCCGAAGGTCGCCTCGGTGACGAACACGTCGCAGGGCACGGGCTCGAAGGCCGGGCAGGTGGGGTCGCGGCGGCGCTTGTAGTCGCCGGAGACGACGATGGTCATGCCCTTCCAGCGGATCACCGCCTGGGCCGAGCCCAGCACGTGGCCGGCCGGGACCAGCCCGACCTCGACGCCGTTGTGGGTGAAGCTCTGGCCGTAGGGGATCGGCTCGCGGCGGCCGGCGAAGTCCTCGCCGTAGCGTTCGGCCATGATCGCCAGGGTCTCGGGCGTGGCGGCGACGACGCCGTGGCCGGCCCGGGCATGGTCGGCATGACCATGGGTGATCACCGCCCGGTCCACGGGGCGGACGGGGTCGATGTAGAAGTCTCCGGGCGGGCAATAGAGCCCGTCGGGCTTCGGACAGATCAGGTCTTGCGGCTTCATCACGATGGATATGGCAACGCGCCCGGCTATAAACCTATCCCATGAGCACGGATCTTAGCGCCGGCGAACAGCACCGCCTGATCGCCAACACCATGAACGAGGGCAGCCCCCAGGCCCGGGCCCTGGGCTTCCAGACCCTGGAGATCGGTGACGCCGTCGCCATTCTCAAGGTGCCGTACCGACCCGAGATCGTCGGCGACCCGGAGACCGGAGTGATCGCCGGCGGGGTGGTGACCACCCTGCTCGACCACGCCAGCGGCCAGGCGGTGCACGCCGCGCTCAGCGAATGGACCTCGATCGCCACCCTGGACCTGCGCATCGACTACATGCGGCCGGCCCAGCCGGGCCGCGACGTGCTGGCCCGCGCCCACTGCTACAAGGTCACCCGCTCGGTCGCCTTCGTGCGCGCCGTGGCCTACGAGGAYGACCCCGACGATCCGGTCGCCGCCGCCCAGGCCGCCTTCATGCTCGACTCCAGCGCCGGCAAGAAACCGGGCGCCAATCTCAAGCCGCCTCGGTCCAAGGCCCCTGACGAGACGGGAGGCAAGGCATGAGCGACRCCGACACCCGCCTGATCGCCGTGCTCGGCTCGATCCCCTACGCCCGGTTCATCGGCATGCGCGCCGAGCTGGCCGGCGACGAGATGACGGCCATCCTGCCGTTCTCCGACCATATCGTCGGCAATCCGATGC
>NZ_JBFTZS010000186.1:0-8317 GCF_056406675.1 Caulobacter sp. P1_B12_2
CCCCACGGGAGAGGGGGCATGAGCAACTGGGCTCGACAATCGCTGGCGCGTTTGGCCAAAGATCAACCCGTCGCCCTGGTCACCATCCTGGCCACCGAGGGCTCGGCCCCGCGTGACGCCGGGACCAAGATGGTGGTCTGGGCCGGCGGGCAGGCCGGCACGATCGGCGGCGGCAATCTGGAGCACCAGGTCGCTGACCAGGCGCGGCGGATGCTGCTGACACAGGTCCACTTCGCCTTGCAGGACTATCCGCTGGGGCCGCTGCTGGCCCAGTGCTGCGGCGGCCGCGTCCGCCTGCTGATCGAGCGCCTGGACAAGACCGCCGTCGACTGGCTGACCGAGGYCGCGCGTCGGCTGGACGCGGCCCAACCCTTCGAGGTCCGCACCCGCTTCAACCCCGGCGCCCTGCTCAAGACCATCACTCCGGTCGCTGCATCGAGCCCGGACAGCGCGCCGATTACCCTGGCGGGCGAGCCGGCCACCGCGCGCGGGGCGCGGCCGACGCTGGGCGACGTGCTGGTCGAGCCGCAGGACTTGCCACGCCCGCCGGTKCTGCTGTTCGGGGCCGGTCACGTGGGTCAGGCCGTGGCCCGGGCCCTGGAGCCGCTTCCGTTCCGTCTGGCCTGGTACGACACCCGGCCCGAGACGGCCGAAATCCCCGGCGTCACGGTTGGGACGCCCGCCGAGTTGGCCGCCGCCGCCATGGGCGCGGGTCCGGACGCCTATATCCTTGTCATGACCCACGACCATAATCTGGACTACGCCCTGACCTCGTCGGCCCTGGCCGGCGGGGCGTTCGGCTATCTGGGCCTGATCGGGTCGGACACCAAGAAGGCCCGGTTCCTGAGCCGGCTGCGCAAGGACGGCTTTGGCGACGGGACGGTGGCGCGCGTCACCTGTCCGATCGGCCTGCCGCACCTGAAGAACAAGGCCCCCGAGGTGATCGCCGTCTCGGTGGTCGCCGACCTCCTGATGCGGCTCGAGGCCGCCCGCCGCGAACGGACGAAGGATCTCCAGCTTGCAAGCCTATAGGGCGTCGATCCTTCATCTGGAGGCCGACCCAAACACCACGGACGGAGAGGCGCACGCCTTCCACGAGGACGGCCTGCTGCTGGTCGAGGACGGCCGCGTGGTCGCCTGCGGCGACTACGCCAAGCTGGCCGACGAGCTGGGCGACGTAGCCGTCGAGGACCTGAGCGGCAAGCTGATCGTTCCCGGCTTCGTGGACACCCACATCCACTTCCCGCAGGTGGACGTGATCGCCGCCCATGGCGAACAGCTCCTGGACTGGCTGGAGCGCCACACCTTCCCGGCCGAGGCGGCCTTCGCGGACAAGGGGCATGCGGAAGAGACCGCCGAGTTCTTCGTCGAGGAGCTGCTGCGCAACGGCACGACCAGCGCCCTGGTGTTCGGCTCGGTGCACAAGGGCTCGGTCGAGGCGCTGTTCGCCTCGGCCCTGAAGCGCGACATGCGAGTGATCGCCGGCAAGTCGCTGATGGACCGCAACGCCCCGCCCGGCCTGACCGACACGGTCGAGAGCAGCCGCGCCGACATGCAGAGCCTGATCGCCGACTGGCACGGCAAGGGCCGCCTCGGCTACGCGGTCACCCCGCGCTTCGCGATCAGCTGCAGCGACGAACAGCTGGCCATGGCCGGCGAAGTGCTGGCCGAGCATCCGACGGTTTGGATGCAGACCCACCTGTCGGAAAACATCCGCGAGATTGTCGACACCGCCAAGCTGTTCCCGGACGCCAAGGACTATCTCGACGTCTACGACCGCTTCGGCCTGGTCGGGAAACGCTCGGTCTTCGCCCACTGCGTCCACCTTCAGGGCGAGGCCTTCCAGCGGCTGGCCAACGCCGGCTCGGCGATCGCCTTTTGCCCCACCTCGAACCTGTTCCTGGGCTCGGGCCTGTTCCCGCTGGAAACCGCCTGCGCTCACGGGGTGAAGGTGGGGATCGGCACGGACGTGGGAGCGGGGACGACCTTCTCGATCCTGCACACGCTGGGCGAGGCCTACAAGGTGGGCCAGCTGCGCGGCGAGGCGCTGGATCCGTTCCACGCGCTGTACCTGGCGACGCTGGGCGGTGCGCGGGCCCTGGGGCTGGAGGACGAGATCGGCAGCCTGGAGCGCGGCAAGATCGCCGACTTCCTGGTGCTGGACCTGGCCGCGACGCCGCTGATGGCGCGGCGGATGCCGGCGGCCAAGAGCCTGGAGGACCGGCTGTTCGCGCTGACGGTGCTGGGGGATGATCGGGTGGTCGAGCGGACCTATGTGGCCGGGGTGGAGCGGTATCGGCGTTAGTGGCTCACCCGCTTGCCCCCACCTGACCGCTCCGCGGTCTGTCCGCCCCCATAGGGGGCGGAGGACGCCGCCCACCGCTCCTCTTCCCCCTGTTGGGGAAGACGGTCGCGAAGCGACCCGTAGGGGGCAAGTGTTAGCCGCTTAAACGCCCATCGTCTCCGCATACAGCTTCAACAACCCCTCGGGCTTCACCCCGACGGTGATCGCCTGGATCGGCTGGTCATCCCAGGCCGACGGCCCGAACAACTCGCCCTCGACCTTCTGGCACGTCTGTCCCAGGGCGATTCCGTCGGTGATCACCCGGATCGAACCGGGACGCACCTCGAACAGGGACGGATCGATCACGAAGGCCACGGCCGCGGCGTCGTGCACGCAGCAGCCGATGATGCCGTCGCGCCCGCCGTAGAAGGCCGCATAGGGCTTGGAGATGGCGTTGAGGAATTCACCGGCCGGACCGGCCGAAGCTTCCAGCGCCTCCATGTAGGCCGGGGTCATCACCACCTGGGTGGTGACGTCCAGGCTTACTGCGGTCACGTGCCAGGGGGCGGTGAACACCAGGTCGGCGGCTTCCGGATCGTTCCAGATATTGGCCTCGGCCACCGGCGTGACATTGCCCGGCTTGCCGGCAACGGCGAAGGCACCGCCCATGATCACCACGGCCTTCAGCAGGGTGGCGACTTCCGGATCGGCTTGCAGGGCCAGGGCCAGGTTGGTCAGCGGACCGACCGCGACCAGGGTGATCTCGCCGGGGTTCTCGCGCGCCAGGTCGATGATCGCCTGGTACGCCGGCTTGGCTTCCGGCTGGGCTGGCTTGAGGCCCGTCAGCTCGACGTCGCCCAGACCGTTCTCGCCGTGCACGAAGGTGGGCGAGGGATTGCGCGGCCGGGTCAGAGGCTTGTCCGTGCCCTTGAAGACCGGGGCCTTCAGGCCGAAGCGGTCCTTCAGATACAGGGCGTTGCGGGTGGTGGTGTCGATGTCGGCGTTGCCGAACACCGTGGTCACGGCCACCAGGTCGAGCGCGGGGCTTGCCTCGATGAACAGCAGCGCCATGGCGTCGTCGATGCCGGGATCGGTGTCGAAGATGATCTTTTGCGTCGTCATCCGAAGGACTTATCTCATCGTGGGACCGAGGGGGAGGCCCCCTCAAACGAACCATGCTCCCGGCGCGAACCGGGAGCATGGCGGGACGATGGCAATCCTTCGGTGATCCGCCCGGCGGTGAGGCCGGGCGGGGTCGCTTAAGACTACCGCTTGGCGCTGATCGAGATGCCGACGATCCGAGGCTCGTTGACGAAACCGGTCAGGTTGTTGAAGTCGATCGCGCCGCGCAGGTTCACCTCGTTGGTGATGTTGCGGGCGAACGCGGCGATTTCGTAGCTGCCGTCCTGCTTGGCGTAGCCGAGCTTCAGGCCGCCTTCGAAGTCGCCCTTCGAGTAGAATTCCTTGCTCTGGTAGAGGAAGACGTTCGTGTAGCCCTGCTGGAACCAGTCGGTGTAGGCGAACAGTTCGCCGTCGCCGACCGGATAGCTGTAGCGGGCCGTGAAGTTGATCACGTACTCCGGCGCGTTCGGGAACGGGTTGCCGTTGACCAGGGCCTGGCCCGAGGCGTTCAGCGGATCGGTGACCGTGCACTGGGCGCAGACCGCCACGGCCAGATCCTTGTCCTTGATCTTGGTGTGGTTGTAGCTGTAGCCGGCGGTCAGCAGGAGGTTCTCGGTGACCTGGAACTCGCCGTCGAACTCGACGCCGTAGGCCTCGCCCTTGTCGGCGTTGACCAGCAGGGTGCCGTTGGTGGCGCCGCCGATGGCGCTGAACTGCGGGTTCTTCTCTTCATAGGTGAAGGCCGCGCCGTTGAAGCGAACACGGCGGTCCAGCAGTTCGCTCTTGAAGCCGACTTCGTACGACTGGATCGTTTCCGACTGCGCCACCGAGGCGGGGCTGAAGAACACGATGTCGCGGCCCTGGATGGTCGGGCCCCGGAAGCCGTGAGCGGCGCGGGCGTACAGGCTGAAGTCGTCGGTCACGCCGTAGAAGGCCGACAGGTCCCACGAGACCTTGCTGTCCGACACCGAGACCTTCGGCGCGGTCGAGCCGACCACGCTCATGGACTTGTCGTCGTCGGTGTAGCGCAGGCCGCCGGTCAGCTTCAGCTTGTCGTTGACCTGGTAGGCGGCTTGGCCGAAGGCGGCCCAGGCGGTGTTCTTGTGGTTCAGCGTCGCCTTGTTGAAGCCGGCGTCGGTGGTCACCAGGAAGTCGGACTTGAAGTAATAGCCGCCGACCTGCCAGCTGAACGGGCCTTCGGTGTCCGAAGCCAGGCGGATTTCCTGGGTGTACTGGTCCAGGTCGTCGATGCCGTCGCGAGTGTCGGAATCGAACGGGATGAAGCCCGGGCCGGTGCCGGCCACGCCGCCGTCGATGTCGCCGCGGCTGTAGCCATTGGTGGTTTCGTAGGCGCTGATCGAGGTCAGGGTCGCGCCGCCGAAGTCGTAGTCGATCTTAATCGACTCGCCGTTGCCGTCGTACTTCTGCGGGTTGCTGTGGCCGCCGTTGTAGAAGACGGAATCCCGGTCGAAGTTGCCGTTGATCTTGTTGCTGCCCTTGGTGAGGATATTGGCGCGGAAGATCGCGGCGGTGCCGTCCAGGGTGCGGTTGTGGGCGCTGAGCAGGACGCTCAGGTCGGCGGTCGGGGTCCACAGCAACTGGCCGCGGATGGCGTATTCGTCATAGCCGCCCATCGCGTCCTTCACGCCGGTGAAGGTGTTGTCGATGTAGTCGTCGCGGTGCTGGCCCAGGATGGCGATGCGGCCGGCCAGCTTGTCGGCGATCAACGGGCCGCCGACGCCGCCTTCGGCGGTCCACGAGCCGTACGAACCGTAGGTCACCGTGCCGTTGGCCTTGAAGACCTGGCTCGGCTTGACGCTGTCGAACTTGACGATGCCGGCGGTGGTGTTGCGGCCAAACAGCGTGCCCTGCGGGCCGCGCAGCACTTCAACCTGCTCGACGTCGAAAATCGGCGTGCTTTTGAGCACGACGTTCTCCATGACCACGTCGTCCATGATCACCGAGACCGGCTGCGAGGCGGCCAGGTCGAAGTCGGTGTTGCCCAGGCCGCGGATGTAGAAGCGGGGGGCGGCGCGGCCGTTGGAGCTTTCGATGAACAGACCGGGCACGCGGCTGGACAGGGCCAGCACGTCCTCGCCGCCGGCGAACAAGGCGTCCAGCTTCTCGCCGCCCATGGTGGCGACCGAGACCGGTACTTCCTGAATGTTTTCAGCGCGTTTCTGGGCGGTGACGATCACGTCGTCCAGCGTGACGACGCTGTTGTCCTGAGCGAAGGCCGGGGCGGAAACGCCGACGGCGAGCGCCAGGGCGGTGAGGGCGGCGCCGCGGTGGAGGCGGCTGCGCAGCGTGTTGACGGTAGTCATTGAAGTATCCCCTTCATGCGTCGGCGGCCCGACGCTTGAGGGTGCAATGCACAATGAACGAGCCGAATCCAAAGGTTTGATGACATCCAGATCGCTGTTTGGCGAAGTTTTCCCCCTGGATGTTACTATTTGACCACGCCGTGACAGGTCTGCCTAAAAGCAGATCATAAGTCATAGGCTTATTACTTATCGTCATGGGGCGGACGACCGATCGCTTACGGGGAAAGGCGTTGGTCGACGCCTTCCTCCAACAGAGAAACGTGAGCCGAGACGATTTTCCAGCCGCTTTCGGCGCGAATCCAAGCTTGGCTTTGGCGTCCGGTGCGTTTTGCCCCCTCACGAAGGAATTCGACGTTGGCGATTGCGAAGTCTCGCCCAAACGTGGTGATTTCCGTCCTTAAGCGCGATCGTTGTGGCGAGCCGCCCGAGCGACCGATTCGAAAGGCGGCGATCGCCTCGAATCCGTAGAGATTTTCGGCCACGCCGTAGCGGACGGTTTCGGGAGCGTCGCGGAAGAAGCCGTCCAGCGCCTCGACGTCATTGGTCATCAGCGCCGTCTCATAGGCGTCGACCGCGGCGGTCACTTCGGCCAGGACGTCGGGCTCGTTGACGGTCATGACTTGAGCTCCGGAGGCCTGTGAGCGGCGACCACGCCGGCCTGTTCCAGGCGCAGAGCGGCGGCCAGGGCCAGGTCCTCACGCCAGGCCGGCGCGATGATCTGCACGCCGATCGGCGGCCTGCCGGGCCGGTTGACCGGCGCGGCCACGACCGGCAGGCCGATGTAGCTGATCGGCTGAGTGTAGGCGCCCAGGTTCTTGCGCACCGAGACCGGCTGGCCGTCCATCTCCATGGTCGCCTGGCCGATGCCGGGCGCGGGGCAGACCGAGGCCGGGGCCAGCAGCACGTCGAAATCCTCGAACACCTTCCGCACGGCGTCGCGGAACACCGGGCGGTAACGCCGCGCGGCCTCGGCGACCGCTCCGGGCGCGAGGGCGCCGGCCAGCAAGCGGTCGCGGACGGCGGGGTCGTAGTCGAGCGGCCGGCCCTTCAGGTCGGCCAAGTGTAGGTGAGCGGCCTCGATCGGGGTCAGGCAGAAGGCGGCGGCGCGGGCCAGCTCGGCGCCCGGCAGTACGACGCCGCGCCGGGCCTGCAGCGCGTCGGCGACGATCTCCAACGCCTGCAGCACTTCGGGAAAAGCGCCCTGCGCGAACCAGCCGCCCAGCACGCCGACGCGGAGAGGAGCGTCAGCGATGGCTTGCAGGCGAGGAGCGGCTGGTTCGGCGGGCCGACGGCAGAGGGGATCCAGCGGATCGGGCCCCTGCATCAGGTCGTAGGCGAGGGCCAGGTCGGCGACAGTGCGGGCGAACGGCCCCACATGGTCCAGGCTCTCGACAAAGGGAAAGGCGCCTTGGCGTGACAGGCGGCCCAGGGTGGGCTTCAGGCCAAACACCCCGCACAGGCTGGCGGGGATGCGGATCGAGCCGTTGGTGTCCGAGCCCAGGGTCAGGGGCACGAGCCCGCCGCTGACCGCCGCGGCCGAGCCGCCGGAGGAGCCGCCGGCGATGCGGCTCAGATCGTGCGGATTGCGGGTCGGGCCGTCATGGGCGTTCTCGGTGACGAAGCCGTAGGCGAATTCGTCCATGTTCAGCGCGCCGATCAGCACGGCCCCGGCGGCGGTCAGGCGCTGGACGGCGGTGGCGTCATGGGCGGCGGGGGCTGCGTCGCGGCGGATCTTCGAGCCGGCGATCGTGGTCACGCCTTCGACGTCGAACAGGTTCTTCACGGCGAACGGCACGCCGGCCAACGGCCCGACAGGACGGTCGGCGGCGAGGTCGGCGTCGATCGCCCCGGCCTGGGCCAGGGCGCGTTCGGCGAAGACGGCGGTGTAGGCGTTGAAGCGGTCGCCTTGGGCGCGGGCGAGTGCGGCCTCGGTCTCCGAGCGGGCGGTGGTCTTGCCGCGCTGGATGTCGGCGACGACGGCCTGGGCCGAGCGGAAGTCGGCGGCGCTCATGGCTCGAAGGCCGCGGGCGCGGGACCCGCGTCGTCGAGGCCGGCGGCGAAGGTCGCGGCTTGGCGGCGCAGCAGGGCCAGGTTGTCGACCACCCCGGCGTGGGTCTCCGGCGGCAGGCTAAGGCCCAGCGCCTCGGCGCGAGCGTCCGCATAGGCGGCGACCGCGTCGTCGTCGAGGGCCAGGAACGCTGCGAGCGCCGGATCGGTCGCCATGGGGGCGAGCTCCACAAGTAAGAAATTTCTTCATAACCGGGATATCCGGTCGCCGCTAGCAACATAGGCCTCGAACGCGCCGACGCCCATGTCCGCGCCATGCCGCCGGCCGCTCTGCCCGCAGGATGGGCGCCGGCGCGCTTCGCCGGGCCGCGCCGCCGTCGACGCTAGGGCGGCGAGCGCAGGGCGCGCCAACTGGGCCCTGGTAATAGAGGGCTTACTTCATGCGCCATCACCTGGCCTCGACCCCGGACACCGTGCGCTTCGGGATCTTCGACGCCGCCTTCGACCCGGTGCTGACGGTTTCGCCCGGCGACACGGTGGTGATCGACTGCGTGTCGGGCGGACCCGAGGTCATGCCGGC
>NZ_JBFTZS010000187.1:0-8306 GCF_056406675.1 Caulobacter sp. P1_B12_2
CCCTTGCGGCGGACAGAGGGGTCCCGGGCACAAGGCCCGGGATGACGGATGTTGGGAGAGCGCGAAGAGCGTTCAGAGCAGGATATGCGCCCGCACGGCCTCGCGGCCCGCCGCGTCCAGCCCCACCGCTTGCTCCAGGTAGCCGTCGATCGAGCCGTACTGGGCCTTCATCTCGGCGATCGCCGTGGCCAGGTAGTCGGCCTCGACGCCCAGGGCCGTGCGCATCGCCGCGTCGGTCGGCCGGCGGCCGAGCTCGGCCTCGAGGCGATCGGCCATCCTCGGCCCACGACGCGCGAAGAAGTCCTCGTTGTTGGTCAGCAGGTAGTCGTCGACGATGTCATCGTCGCCCACCCCCGCCACGTGATGGGTCAGCGCGGCCAGCAGGCCGGTGCGGTCCTTGCCCGCCGCGCAGTGGATCAGCACCGGACCGTGCGCGGCGGCCAGGGCCTGGAAGTAGCGCTGGAACAGGTCCAGGTGCCGCTCCGCGAAAGGGGCCCGGCGGTAGTATTCGACCAAGTAGCCGTGGATCGACTCAACCGACAGGTCCGATTCCCGCAAGAAGCTGTGCCACGGGTCCTCGCCGGTCACGCCCAGGTCGTTGTCGATCACCTCGGCGGCGAAGTCGGCCCAGCGCCGCGACGGGTCGCGCTGGCGCTCGTTGGGACGGCGCAGGTCGACGAGGGTGACGATGCCGAGGCCCGCCATGGCGGCGAGGTCGTCATCGGTGGCCTCGGCCTGGTGGGCGGCTCGGAACAGCAGCCCCTTTTTCAGCCGGCCCGCGCCGGCGGCGTAGTCGCCGAAATCGCGGAAGTTCTCGACGCCTTGCAGAGCGATGTGACGGGTCATGGCCGGCTTGTTACCGCCGCGCGGTGACGAAAGCGAGACGGTCCCTACGGCATCGCCGTCACGCCCCGCGTGTGACCTCGACCGCCCGCCAGGCCGAGCGCGGATCGTGGGCATAGGCGACGGCGCTCCAGCCGCCGTCGCGGCTCAGATGCCAGCCCACGAACGGCCAGCCGGCCGGCTGGGTCAGCGTCCCCTGATCGTCGGGCCGGCCCAGCGGCCCACCCAGCACCGTCTGGCCGGGCAGCGCTCGGGCCATGGCCTGGACGTCGTCCTGCTGGAAATAGACTCGGCACATCGACGTGCCCGACAAGTCGCCGACCGCGACGAACGCCGGCCGACCGCCCAGGTCCACCCGCCTGACCACCTTCCAGTCGACCGCGCCGTTCCCCCTTACGAGGGCGGGCACGGCATCGCCGCGCAGGGTCTCGCCGACCGAGCGGCGGGCCTCGCGCAGGATCGCGCGGGGCGAGGCCGGGGCGAAGCAGATGTCGCGGACGGCGGCGACGGCGCTGGACCGCGCCACCTTGGGGGCGAGGTTGTCCATCGTGTCCGACGCCAGGCTCACCCCCACGAAGGCGGCGGCGGCGAGGGACAGGGCGAGGGGAAGAACGTATCTGGCCATAACCCGAGGTTGCGCGAACGGACCGAGAAATCAAGAGCTGGACCGTTCGCCCCCAGCGGCGCCACTCTGCCCGCATGACGGACCTGCACCGCTTCCAGAGCTTCGACGGCGTGTCCATCGGCTACCGCACGCTGGGACAAGGCTGGCCGACCCTGATGCTGCACGGCTTCCTGGCCAGCGCCGAGACCAACTGGTTCCTGCCGGGCATCGCCGCCGCCGTCGCCGCGACAGGCCGGCGGGTGATCGCGCCGGACCTGCGCGGTCACGGCCGCTCGGACGCCCCGACCGATCCGGCGGCCTGGTCGCGCGACGTGCTGGCCATGGACCAGGAGGCGCTGATCGCCCACCTGCACCTGAGCGACTACGACCTGGTCGGTTACTCGCTGGGCGCGCGCACGGCCGTGCGGATGCTGGTGCGCGGGGCGCGGCCCCGCAAGCTGGTGCTGGGCGGCATGGGCGATCGCGGCCTGATGGAGGCCGGAGCCCGGGCGGCGATGTTCGAGGACAGCATCCGGCACGGCGACGCGGCCCAGGATCCCAGGGCCGGGCGTCGGGTCCACGCGATGATGGCGGCGGGCGGGTTGAAACCCGAGGCGATGCTGGGGGTGCTGGCCTCGTTCGCGGCGACGAGCGCGGCGGAGATCGCGGCGATCGACGTCCCGGCCCTGGTGGTGGCGGGGCAGCGGGACGACGACAACGGCTCGGTCGAGGGGCTGGCGGGGATGATGCCGAACGCGCGCGGGGCGCGGGTTCAGGGGGATCATCTGAGCGCGGTGATGGAGCCGGGGCTGGCGAAGGTCATTGCAGAGTTTCTAGGCGATAGCGGCGGCTAGCACTTGCCCCCTACGGATCGCTTCGCGATCGTCTTCCCCCACAGGGGGAAGAGGCGCGCGTCCTCCGCCCCCTATGGGGGCGGACAGGCGGCGAAGCCGCCAGGTGGGGGCAAGTGGGTGAGCCACCTGCCCCTAAATTCCATCACCGGAACGGCGGCTCGTCGAACGCCCGCAGTTTCCGCGAGTGCAGGTTCGGCCCTTCCTCCAGCAGCAGCTTGCAGGTCAGGATGCCGATCTGCAGGTGCTGGCTGATCGCCCGCTCGTAGAAGGCGTTCGCCTGGCCCGGCAGCTTGATCTCGCCGTGCAGGGGCTTGTCCGAGACGCACAGCAGCGTCCCGTACGGCACCCGGAAGCGGTAGCCCTGGGCGGCGATGGTGGCCGATTCCATGTCGATGGCCACGGCCCGGCTCTGGTTGAAGCGCAGGGCCGACAGGCTGTGGCGCAGTTCCCAGTTGCGGTCGTCGGTGGTGACCACCGTGCCCGTCCGCAGGCGCTTCTTCAGCTGATCGCCGCTGTCGCCGCTGATCGCCTTGGAGGCGTCGTAGAGGGCGCGCTGGACCTCGGCGATCGACGGCACCGGGATCTCGGGCGGCAGCACGGCGTCCAGCACGTGGTCGTCGCGCAGATAGGCGTGGGCCAGCACGTAGTCGCCGATGGTCTGGGTGTCGCGCAGCCCGCCGCAGTGGCCGATCATCAGCCAGGCCTGAGGACGCAGCACGGCCAGGTGGTCGCAGATGGTCTTGGCGTTGGACGGGCCGACGCCGATGTTGACCAGGGTGATGCCGCGGCCGCCGGGGGCCATCAGGTGGTAGGCTGGCATCTGATGCTTGCGCCAGGTCGACTCGGCCACCGCCAGTTCGGGATTGGCGGTGTTGGCGGTGATCATCAGCCCGCCCGAGCACGACAGGCCCTCATAGGGGCTGCCGTCCTGGCCCAACTGCTCGATGCCCCACCGCACGAACTCGTCGACATAGCGATGATAGTTGGTGAACAGGATGAACTGCTGGACGTGCTCGGCCGGCGCGCCGGTGTAGTGCTTGAGCCGGGCCAGCGAGAAGTCGGTGCGCAGGCCGTCGAACAGGGCCAGCGGCCGGGCTTCCTCCATCGCCGGGTTCCAGACCCCGTCGGCGATCTCGTCGCCGATGAAGGCCAGGTCCGTGGTCGGGAAGAAGCGGGCGATGTCCTCGCTGCGCACGTCGGCCTGGTTCAGGTCGATCGTGGCGTCCAGCACGTAGGGATACGGGATCTCCTGGCTGGAGCGGTCGATCTCGATCTCGACCTGGAAATCGTTGAGCAGCAGGGTCAGCTGCTCGACCAGGTAGTCCTTGAACTGGTTGGGCTTGGTGATCGTGGTGGCGTAGACGCCGGGCCGGCTGACCCGGGCGTACGAGCGCGCCAGCTTGGGCGGCAGGGCCTCGGGATCGTAGATCAGCCGCAGCTCGGGATAGGCGAACGTGCCGTCGAACCGCGCTTGCGGGTCGGGCCGGGTTCCATGTTCGAGATAGGCGCGAAGCGCGGTCCGCAGGGCGTCGACGGCGCGTTCGTATTCTTCGTTGAGCTTCTCAACGACGGCGATTGCTTTTTCTTGGTTTGACATGGCGTCCTATATCAACGTTCCGAGGCGTTTTCCAGGCCAAGCGACGACGCCGGTCTCGGGGGCATGGACGAAGGCGATTTCGTCGGCCACAAGGTATGGAAATGCCTGGACGGGGGTGGATGGCGGCGGGAGCGACCTCGCGTGATCCGGACGTCGGGCGACACCGTAGCTATCCGTGGCGCTGACACGTCGGCCCAGTCGGCTTACAAGCCGGCTCATAAGAAGACCGCAAGGCGCCCGAGGGGACCTCTATGAACAAGCGTTTCGCCTATCTGATCATCGCCTCCATGATCCTCGGGGTCCTGGTGGGCTGGGCCTGCAACCAGTATCTCGACGCCGCCCAGACCGCCGAGGCGGTCAAGTGGTTCAAGATGGGCACCGACCTGTTCCTGCGGCTGATCAAGATGATCATCGCGCCGCTGGTCTTCACCACCCTGGTGGCCGGCATCGCCCATATGGAGGACGCCGCCGCCGTCGGCCGGATCGGCGCCAAGACCATGGGCTGGTTCATCAGCGCCTCGGCCGTCTCTCTGCTCCTGGGCCTGCTGATGGTGCACCTGCTGCATCCCGGCGCGGGACTGGTGCTGAACGAGGCGGCCAACGCCGCCGCCAACGCCCCGGCCGCCTCGACCGAGACCTTCACCCTGCAAGGCTTCCTGACCCACCTGGTGCCGGTGTCGATCTTCGACGCCATGGCCAAGAACGAGATCCTGCAGATCGTCGTCTTCTCGCTGTTCGTCGGCACCGCCGTCGCCTCGCTCGACAACAAGGCCCCGCAGATCCTGGAGCTGGCCGAGCAGGGCGCGCAGATCATGCTGAAGGTCACCGGCTTCGTGATGAAGCTGGCCCCGCTGGCGATCTTCTGCGCCCTGGCCTCGACGATCGCCGCCCAGGGCATCTCGATGCTGCTGGTCTACGGCAAGTTCGTGCTCGGCTTCTACGCCACCATGGGCACGCTGTGGCTGTTGCTGTTCATCGCCGCCTTCATCGTGCTGGGCAAGCGGGCCATCCCGCTGTTCGGGGCCATCCGCGAGCCGGCCCTGCTGGCCTTCTCGACCGCCAGCTCGGAAGCCGCCTATCCGCGCATCCTCGACATCCTGCCCAAGCTCGGCATCCGCCGCCGCATCGTCTCGTTCGTCCTGCCGCTGGGCTATTCGTTCAATCTCGACGGCTCGATGCTGTACTGCACCTTCGCCACGGTCTTCATCCTGCAGGCCCACGGCGTGCATCTGACGATCCAGCAGCAGATCTTCATGCTGCTGCTGCTGATGGTGACGTCCAAGGGCATCGCCGGCGTGCCCCGCGCCTCGCTGGTGGTGATCATGGCCACCCTGACCTATTTCGGCCTGCCCGAGACCTGGATCGCCCTGGTGCTGGGCGTCGACCACCTGCTGGACATGGGCCGCAGCGCCACCAACGTGGTCGGCAATTCGGTGGCCGCCGCCGTGGTCGCCAAGTGGGAGGGCGAACTGGACGATCCCGAGCCCGAAACCGAGCCCGCCAAGGCCTAGACCCTGCAAGCGTCGCCGATTGACTTCAGGGGGGAGAAGACCAATCTCTCCTCCGAGGGACTGCTTAGGAAGACCGCCATGAACGCCAAATCCATGATCAAGGCCGGCCTGCTGACGACGGTCCTTCTGGCCGCCGCCGCCCCGGCGCTCGCCGACCCGGCCGATCCGGCCGCCAAGCCGCGCCCCGCCCGCTCGTGYTTCTCGCTGTCGGACTGGGACAACTGGAGCGCCCCCGACCGCGACACCCTGTATCTGAAGGTCCGCAATCGCGACGTCTACCAGGTGGAGCTGTCGCACGGCACCAGCATGCTGACCTCGCCGGGCGTGCACCTGGTGTCGGTCGTGCGCGGCGTCGACACCGTCTGCCGTCCGCTCGACCTGGACCTGCGGGTCTCCGACGGCTTCGGCATGGCCATGCCGATCATGGCCAAGAGCATCACCAAGCTCTCGCCCGAACAGATCGCGGCGATCCCCAAGAAGGACCGGCCGTAGGGGTCCATCCCCCTGTTGTCATCCCGGAAAGCGCGCAGCGCTTGTCCGGGACCCAGGTGAGCCGCACCGCATTCGCCCAGTCCCCTGGGTCCCGGACAGCCTCTGCGAGGCTTCCGGGATGACAACCTTCGGGGGCGTTACGCGAGTTCGCCCTCTACTCCGCCGCCGCCTCCAGCAGCGCCACCACCATCGCATTGACCGGCGTGGCGATCCCGTGCCGCGCGCCCAGGCGGACGATCACGCCGTTGCGGGCGTCCAGCTCCATCGGCCGGCCGGCGGCGCGGTCGGCGTGCAGCGAATTGACCCCGTCGGCCGGTCCCGCGCGATAGCCCTCGACCACGGTGTCGGGCAGGTCCGACGGCAGGTCCGCGCCCTCGGCCCGGCCCACCGCCACACATTCGCCGACCAGGGCCCGCATCAGCTCGGCGATCGGCTCGCGGCGGGCCACCCCCGCCGGCTTCAGGGTGAGGGCGTTGACCGCCCCGGCGCAATTGAGGGCCAGCTTCTTCCAGGCGGCGGTCTTGAAGTCCGGCGTGGTGGAGACCTGGATCGGCGTGTTGGAAAACAGGCCGACGAAGGCCTCGCYCGCCAGCCCTTGCGGCACCAGGATCGAACCGTCGCGGCGCTGGCGCACGCGACCGGGCGCGCTGCGCTCGGCGGGGATATCCACCACGGCCGGGGTGATCCGCTCGGCGGCCACATACGGGGTGAAGCGCTCGACGTGCTCGACGCCGTTCTGCAGCACCGCCACGCGGGTCTCGGGGCCGACCAGCCGGGCCAGCCAGCCGCCGGTCGCGGCCGCGTCATAGGTCTTGGTGGTGATGATCGCCCAATCGACCACCGAGGCCTGGTCCGGGCTGGTCAGCACGCGCGGCGTGGCCGTCAGCGGGCCGCCGGGCGTCTCCACCTCCAGCCGGTCGAAGGCCGTGCGCGCGCAGACCTCGACCGTCAGCGCGGGATTCTGCGCCAGCCACGCGGCGATCACGCCGCCCACCGCACCAGGACCGATCACCGCTACCCGCGTCATTGGCAAACTCCAGACAAAGAAACGCCGCCCCCTTTCGAGGGCGGCGGCATGTTATCCCCGTTGTCCCTGCTCTTATTCTGCCGGCAGGGTGTTTTCCGAGCGCTTGGTCAGCATGTTGTCGAAGCTCGACCACACGCCCTCCGCGCCGTGCCACTGGCCCGTGGTGGCGGCCTTGGAATATTCCGTGGCCCGGGCCTCGAAGAAGTTGGCGTGCTCCACGCCCGACAGCAGCGACTGCAGCCAGGGCAGCGGGTTTTCCTTGATGCCGTACACTTCCGGCAGGTGCAGCTGGCGCAGGCGCCAGTCGGCGATGAACCGGATGTACCTCTTGATATCATCAGGCGTCATGCCTTGGATCTCGCCGGCCTCGAAGGCCAGGTCGATGAAGGCGTCCTCCATGATCACCACGCTCTTGCAGCACTCGACGATGTCGGCGGCCACCTCGGGGGTGACGCACTTCGTCTCGGCGTTGAACGCGTGGTACAGCTTGATGATGCCTTCGCAGTGCAGGCTCTCGTCGCGGATCGACCACGAAACGATCTGGCCCATGCCCTTCATCTTGTTGAAGCGCGGGAAGTTCATCAGCATCGCGAACGAGGCGAACAGCTGCAGGCCTTCGGTGAAGCCGCCGAACATGGCCAGCGTCCGCGCGATGTCGGCATTGGTCTCGACGCCGAACTTCTGCATGAAGTCGTGCTTGTCGCGCATGGCCTGGTATTCCATGAACGCGCCGAATTCGCTCTCCGGCATGCCGATGGTTTCAAGCAGCAGCGCGTAGGCCGCGATATGGATGGTCTCCATATTGGCGAACGACGACAGCATCATCTTCACTTCGGTGGGTTTGAAGACCCGGCCGTAGCGTTCCATGTAATTGTCGGCGACTTCGATGTCGCTCTGCGTGAAGAAGCGGAAGATCTGCGTCAGCAGGTTCCGTTCCTTGTCGTTCAGCTTGACGGCCCAGTCCTTGAGGTCCTCGCCCAGCGGCACCTCTTCGGGCATCCAGTGGACCTGCTGCTGCTTCTTCCAGAACTCGTGGGCCCACGGATAGCGGAAGGGCTTGTAGGCGCCGGAAGGGGTCAGGAGGCCTGGCAGGGCGGCAAGCTTGGCGGACATCGAGGACGGCTCCAGGGCAGGCGGACGCGAATCGGACGGGCGGTTTAGACTCTCTTGGTAGCGCAGTCGTCGGGATCATCTAGTGGTCACGACGTCGCAGCACACAACATGTTGTGGGCAAACTGGGTAACGAAAGATGAATCAAGCTTACACCATCTATGGCGCGCTTGGCTCGGGCTCCGTGCCCGTCGAAGCCACTTTGACCCTGCTGGGGCAGCCCTACAGCGTGGTCGAGGCGCCGACCTGGGAGGGCGCGGCCCAGCAG
>NZ_JBFTZS010000188.1:0-8245 GCF_056406675.1 Caulobacter sp. P1_B12_2
ACTGGTTGGTGTCGCCCAGCACGYCGTTCGAGACCGGCAGCGCCTTGAGCATTTCCACCGTCGAGGGCGAACCCTGCTTCTGCAGATCCTCCAGGCCGATCACGTCGACCGGCAGCGAGGCGTCCTCCGGCGTGCCCCGGATGAACGAGCCGGTGACGATGACTTCTTCCACCATGACCGGTCCCTGGTCATTCGATGGTCTGGTCTGGGCGTGAGCGGCGCCGGCCGCCCCGCAAAAGATGAGCGCGCCCCACATAAGGGTCTGGGCCGAGGCCCCGCGCAGGAACATCGCTTTCTTCATGGTCTTCCCTCCCGTGCTGCTTTTTTTGAACGCAGGTCTCTTGGGCTCTGGGAAATCTAGTCGGCGGCGCGTCTCGCGCGTCGGCCGGCGCGCGTGACGGCCTTCGCCGCCACGTCGCCGCACGGGCGCGTTTCGAAAATTGAAGATGCGTGTTCGCGAGCCGACAACCGCGGGATCCCCCAAGGCCAGGTACTGGAAACGCTTGACTGAAAGCCCGCCATCCGCGCGGACGGACGCCCAACTCCGGGAGTCGAACATCTGTTTCGATGATGCGGTATGTTTTGACGCCGCGTCAACCGCGCATCGGCGCCGGGCCTCTTGCGCGCGCCGAACCGTCCGTGCGGCCCAAGCCCGCGAAATCGTCGCCGGCCGGTGTCGCAAAGCGCGACCGTCGTTCGTCATTCTCCTGAAGGCCGACGCGCGATTGCCCGCGAGGCGCCGCGTGTCACCAACTGTCAGCATGAGACAATGCGATGCCGCCCCGCCCTTTCATCCCGCCCCTCGCATCCCCAATTGAGCGAACGACGATCGGTCGCGCTAGTCGGGCGGCCCAGGTCTCGGGGGCATGGCGATGACGGTCCTGGCGGCCAGGCGCGACACGCGTGCTCAGAGGCGCTCGATCATATCGCTAAGCGATTTGACTATTAAATCATTTAACAATATGGATCGCGTCCATGACGACAGACGATCCCGGTTCAGCGCGAGGCGCCCCTTCGGAGCGAGGGACATGGCGCACGTCGCACGTGCCCAGCGACCCGATCGGTCAGCGGCTGAAGACCATCTCGATGCTGACGCGCCAGATCGGCCGCAAGATCGGCGAGAGCCTGGGCGTCAACGTCACCGACATGGCCGCGCTGGAGCAGCTTCTGAACAACGGCCCGATGACTCCCGGTCAGCTGGCCGAGCATCTGAAAGTCACGACCGCCGCCGCCACCCAGATCGTCGATCGCCTGGAGCGCGCCGGCCATGTCGCGCGGGAGCGGCGGGCCCAGGACCGGCGCAAGGTCTGCGTCGTGCCCGTGGAGGCCTCGATCGATCGGGCCTTCGCGCAACTGGCGCCGATGATCGACGGGCTGGACGGCGTCATCGCCGGCCTGGCCCCCGCCGAGCGGGCGGTCATCGAGCGCTTCCTGGATCAGGTGGTCGATGTCTACGGCGCCGTCGCCAGCCTTCCGCCGTCGTCGGGTCCTGAACCCCACTGCTGTTGAAATAACCCCGACCGTCCTCCCCCTCCGGTCACGCCTGCAGGTGTTTGTTGATGAGTGAAATCATGACCGGAGAGCGCAGGCGCCCTCGGCCATTCCGATCCGGAACCTCGCTCCTGGCCCTGGGCCTGGCGGGCCTGGCCATGGCCGGTTGCGTGAACACGCCGCGTCCGACGCCGAACATCCAGCTGCCGGCCGCCTTCGAGGCGCCCGCCGGCTCGGCCCAGGCGGACCTGGACCACTGGTGGACCAGCTTCAACGATCCGCAGCTGACCAGCCTGATCGAGACGGCGCTGGAAAAGGCCCCCGACGCCCGCACCGCCGCGGCGCGGCTGGAAGAGGCGCGCGCCGTCCGCAAAGGCCAGGTGCGCCAGATCTACATCCCAGGCACGCCGCTGACCGGCAGCGCCAGCAAGACCCACACCGAGATCCTCGACAGCAGCGGCGCCGCCGGCTTCACCCAGGGCGGCGACAGCGAGAGCTACGCGGCCAACTTCGACGTCTCCTGGGAGCTGGACCTGTTCGGCCGCAAGCGCGCCGGCCTGGGCGTGGTCAACAACGACCTGGCCGCGGCCCGCTTCGCCTATGAAGGCGCCCGCGCCTCGCTGGCCGCCAATGTCGCCCAGTCCTATTTCGAAGCGCGCGGCCTGGCCGTGCAACTGGACGACGCCCGCCAGACCGAGCGCATCAACGGCTCGATGCGCGACTTCGCGACCAAGAAGGCCAATGCCGGCCTGATCGCCACGTCCGAGGCCGACCGCGCCGAGGCCGACCTGGCCGACACCCAGGCCCGGGTCGCCAACCTGGACGCCCAGCTGGGCGTGGCGCGCCGCAGCCTGCTGATCCTGGTCGGACGCGGCGTCGATCCCCTGGCCAGCCTGCCGGTCGACGCCCAACTGGACCTGGCCCCGCCCGTGCCCGCCACGATCCCCGGCGAGCTGCTGGGCCGTCGTCCGGACGTGCGCGAAGCCCAGGCCCACCTGGCCTCGGCCTCCGGCACGCTGAAGATCAACGAGCTGGCGCTGCTGCCCACCTTCAACATCACGCCCGGCGTGGGACTGTCCAAGAGCGTCCAGCCTTCGTTCCCGTTCGCGGGGGGCRGTGGAGGCGGCAAGACCTCGACCTCCAGTTCGGCCTGGACGATCGGCGCCAACGTCTCGGTCCCCGTGCTGAACATCCCGGCCCTGCTGGCCGACATCGACGCCCAGGACGCCCGCACCCAGCAGGCGGCCATCGCCTACGAAAAGGCGGTGCAGACCGCCTATGGCGAGGCCGAGAACGCCATGCTGCAGCTGGCCGCCGACCAGCGCCGCGTCGCCCTGCTGACCGCCGGCGTGGCCCGGGCCGAACGCGCCTACCAGGCCAATCGCAAGGGCTACGGCCTGGGCCTGATCGACCTGACCACCACCCTGCAGGCCGAACAGTCCTGGCGCCTGTCGCGCGCCGCCCTGACCAGCGCCCGGACCGACGCCCTGCTGCACGCCGTCCAGACGTACAAGGCGCTCGGCGGCGGCTGGTCGCCCAATCTCGCCGAAAATGGCGCCGCCCCGACCCAAGTTTCCTCGAAATGAGACCCTCCCCCATGACGACCCGCGCCGCGCTCGCCGCCATGATCCTGATCGCCTCGACGGGCCTGACCGCCTGCGGCGACAAGAAGGACAAACCCGCCGACAAGGCTCCCGCCGCCCAGGCCCGCACGGTCAGCGTCGGCTCCGTCGAGACCCGGCCGCTGGGCGGCGGGGTCGAGGCGTCGGGCCTGCTGGTCTCGCGCGAGGAGGCCGCCGTCGGCTCCGAGCTGAGCGGCTACCGCGTCGCCCGCCTCTATGCCGACGAGGGCGACTATGTCCGGGCCGGCCAGCCCCTGGCCCAGCTGGACGACACCCTGCTGCGGGCCCAGGTCGAGCAGCAGGCCGCCGTCACCGCCCAGTCCCAGGCCGAGGCCAAGCGCGTCGCCGGGCTGGACGGCCAGGGCGTGCTCAGCCAGGAGCAGATCGAGACCCGCCGCTACCAGGCCAAGGCCCAGGAAGCCGCGCTGAAGGAGATCCGCACCCGCGCCTCGCGCATGACCATCACCTCGCCGGTCAGCGGCCGGGTCCTGCAGCGCGGCGTGCAGCCGGGCCAGATCGCCGGCGGCGGAACCACGCCCTGGTTCACCATCGCCCGCGACGGCCTGGTCGAGCTGGACGCCGAGGTCAATGAAGCCGACCTGGCGGGGATCCGCGCCGGCCAGTCGGCCCAGGTCAGCCTGCCCGGCGGCCAGTCGGTGTCGGGCGTCGTACGCCTGGTCAGCCCGCGGGTCGACAGCGCCAGCCGCCTGGGCAAGGTGCGCGTGCGCCTGCCCGTTCGCTCCGACCTGCGGCCCGGCGGCTTCGGCCGCGCCACCTTCGGCGCCTCGGGCGCCTCGGTGACCGCCATCCCTGAATCGGCCATTCGCTACGAGGCCGACGGCCTGTTCGTGATGACCGTCGACAGCAACAACCGCGCCCACCAGGTGGCCGTGAAGATCGGCCAGAAGGGCGGCGGCTGGGCTCAGCTTGTCCAGGGCCCGCCGGCCGGGACCCGCGTGGTGCTGGGCGGCGCGTCGTTCGTCACCGACGGCGACGTCATCCGTCCCTCCACCACCCAGCAGGCCGCCCGCTGATGGCTAGCGAACAGAAGAGTGGCGAACTGAAGATCTCCGCCTGGGCGATCAAGAACCCGATCCCGGTCGCGGTTCTGTTCATCGCCCTGATCATCGCCGGCATCGGCTGCTACCTGTCCCTGCCGATCAAGCAGTTCCCCAATGTCGAGTTCCCCTCGGTGTCGGTGACGGTCACCCAGAGCGGCGCCGCGCCCGGCGAGATGGAGACCCAGGTCACGCGCCCGATCGAGGACGCGGTGGCCAGCATCTCCAACGTCAAGACCATCACCTCGTCGGTGGTCCAGGGCGCCTCGACCACGACGATCCAGTTCAACCTCGGCGAAGACCTGCAGAAGGTCACCGACGAGGTGCGCTCCAAGGTCGACCAGACCCGCTCGCTCCTGCCCAAGGAGGTCGACGAGCCGATCGTCCAGCGCCTGGAGATCACCAGCGCCCCGATCATCACCTACGCGGTCTCGGCCCCGAACATGAGCGCGACCGAGCTGTCGTGGTTCATCGACGACACCGTCACCCGCGCCCTGCAGGGCGAAAAGGGCGTGGCCCAGGTGTCCCGCGTCGGCGGCATCGACCGCGAGATCAATGTGGTCATCGACCCCGACCGCATGGCCTCGTTCGGCGTCACCGCCCCGCAACTGAACCAGGCCCTGGCCAGCTTCAGCGTCGACGCCCCCGGCGGCCGCGCCAAGATCGGCGGCCGCGAGCAGACCCTGCGCGTGCTGGGCGCGGCCACCACGGTCGAGCAGCTGCGCAACATCACCATCCCGATCGCCGGCGGCCGCTATGTGAAGCTGACCGACGTGGCCCAGGTCGGCCAGGGCTCCGAGGAGGAGCGCGGCTTCGCCCGTCTGGACGGCAAGCCCGTCGTCGCCTTCCAGGTGATGAAGACCCGCGACTCCAGCGACGTCGCCGTCGAGGACAACATCAAGCAAGCTATCGAAGGGATGGAGGCCAAGCAGCCTGGCGTGTCGTTCGTGAAGATCTTCTCGACCGTCGATGAGACCCGCGCCAGCTTCGCCGCCACCGAGCACACCCTTCTGGAAGGCATGCTGCTGGCGTCCTTGGTGGTGTTCCTGTTCCTGCGCGAATGGCGGGCCACCCTGATCACCGCCATCGCCATGCCGGTGTCGCTGATCCCGACCTTCGCCTTCATGTCGATCATGGGCTTCTCGCTCAACGTCGTGACGCTGCTGGCCCTGACCCTGGTCATCGGCATCCTGGTCGACGACGCCGTGGTCGAGATCGAGAACATCGAGAAGCGCGTCGCCCGCGGCCAGAGGCCGTTCCAGGCGGCGATGGAGGGCGCCGACGCCATCGGCCTGGCCGTCGTGGCCACCACCTTCACCATCGTCGCGGTGTTCGTGCCGGTGTCCTACATGCCCGGCACGCCCGGCCAGTTCTTCAAGGAGTTCGGCCTGACCGTCGCGGTGGCGGTGCTGTTCTCGCTGGTCGTCGCCCGCCTGCTGACGCCGCTGCTGGCCGCCTACTTCCTCAAGCCGGTCGAACACGCCCATGAACGTCCCGCGTTCAAGGGCTTCTATCGCAACGTGCTGGACTGGTCGCTGGACCACCGTTTCCTGGCCATCGTCATCGGCACGGTGATCCTGGTCGGCTCGTTCGGCCTGGTGAAGTTCATCCCCACCGCCTTCCAGCCGGCCGGCAACGCCAACTTCTACTATCTGAAGGTCCAGGGCCCGCCCGGCGCCACCACGGCCGACATGGAGAACACCGTCCAGGCCGTGACCCGCATGTTCAAGGCCCGCCCGGAGACCGCCCACGTCTTCGCCCAGGTCGGCTCGAACATCGGCAGCGGCTTCGGCGGCGTGGCCGGCTCGGACATCCGCGACGCCACCATCACCATCGTCCTGAACGGCAAGCGCGACCTGACGGTGACGGAGATCAAGCAGGTGGTCCGCAACGGCCTGCACGACATCCCCGACGCCCGCGTCAACCTGTTGGGCGACTGGGGCACCTCCGAGGTCCAGACCATCCTGATCTCCGACGACGGTCCGCTGCTGGAGCGCACCGCCGCCCAGATCGAGCGCGAGATGCAGTCGCTGAGCACGGTGGCCGATCCGCGTCCGTCGTCTCCGCCCAGCGGTCCCGAGATCATCATCCGACCCAAGCCCGACGAGGCCGCCCGCCTGGGCGTCAGCGCCGCCGACATCGCCGCCATCGCCCGCGTGGCCACGGTCGGCGACATTGACGCCAACGTCGCCAAGATGACCCAGGGCGAGCGGCGGATCCCGATCCGCGTGCGCCTGCCGGCCGAGACCCGCGCCGACCTGGGCGCCCTGGGCGCCCTGCGCATCCCCACGGCCGGCGGCGGCACGACCCGGCTCGACACCGTCGCCGACCTGTCGTTCCAGGCCGGCCCGGCCAAGATCGACCGCTTCGGCCGCAAGCGTCAGGTGACCATCGAAGCCGACCTCAACAACGGCGCCCAGCTGGGCCAGGCGATGAGCGACGTGGGCGGTCTGCCGACCATGAAGAAACTGCCGCCCGGCGTCGGCCCCGCCACGGCCGGCGACCAGGAGGCGTTCGTCGAGCTGTTCACCGGCTTCGCGGTCGCCCTGCTGTCGGCGGTGGGCCTGGTGTTTGGGGTGCTGGTGCTGCTGTTCCGCAGCTTCTTCAAGCCGATCACCATCCTGTCGGCCCTGCCCCTGGCCATCGGCGGCGCCTTCCTGGCCCTGCTGGTCACCGGCCAGTCGCTGTCGATGCCGTCGCTGATCGGCTTCCTGATGCTGATGGGCCTGGCGGCCAAGAACTCGATCCTGCTGGTCGAATACGCCATCGAGCAGGAACGGGCCGGCATGAGCCAGCGTGACGCGATCATCGACGCCTGCCACGAGCGGGCCCGGCCGATCGTCATGACCACCCTGGCGATGATGGCCGGCATGCTGCCCACGGCGCTGGGCATCGGCACCGGCTCGGAGTTCCGCCAGCCGATGGCCGTGGCGGTGATCGGCGGGCTGATCACCTCGACCGTGCTGTCGCTGGTGCTGGTGCCGGTGGTCTACGAGATCGTCGACGACGTCGAACGCTGGCTGACCCCCAAGCTCTCGCGCATGACCACGCCGCGCGAGGCCAACGGGGCGACCGTTTCGCCGGTCGATCGTCTCTAGGACGCCTTCGGCGGCCGCCCCCGGGGTGGTCGCCGAACCCTAGTCGAGCAGGGAGCTGACCGCCGGGGCGCCGGCGGCCTTGCCGCTGATCGGCTCGCACCAGGCGAAGCGGCCGTTCAGGCCGTCCGTGCGCCGCGCCGCCAGGCCGTTCTCGAACATCTCCTGCCCAAGGTCGACGCCGTCCAGCTTGACGACGGCCAGTTGGCGATGGAACTCGTCGAAGCCCGCCGCCGGCTCGACGGCGATCTCGCGGGCTTCCCGGATCTTTGTCCGCACCCAGGCCAGGGTGGTCTGGGCGGCGGTGGCCTCGGCCCAGCAGCGGGCGTCGGGCACGCCCTGCGGCGCATAGGCGTTGGCCAGGCGCAGGTGCACGCCGTCGATGACCAGGGCGTCGGCGCTCAGCACCCGCACGCGGTCGCCCAGGCCGGGCGGCGGCAAAATCGACGAAGGCAGGTCCGGCGTTCGCTTGCAGGCGGCCAGGCCGACCACGAGCGACAGGACGATGAGGCTGTTGCGGATCAAGAGTTCACCCCGATTTCGACGGCAGGATAACGTGTTGTCCGAAAGCCGGAAACCGCTAAGCCCGCTCGCCCCGGCGCGGTGAGCACTTGCCCCCTACGAGTCGCTTCGCGACCGTCTTCCCCCACAGGGGGAAGAGGAACCGTACCCGCGTCCTCCGCCCCCTATGGGGGCGGACAGACCGCGAAGCGGTCAGGTGGGGGCAAGTGAAGTGAGCCACCCAAGCAAAAGGCCCCGGAGATTGCTCTCCGGGGCCTTCGCTTGGATCAGCTGTGTGCTGAGAAAGTCGAGACTACTCGACGATCTTTGCCACGACGCCGGCGCCGACCGTGCGGCCGCCTTCGCGGATGGCGAAGCGCAGGCCTTGGTCCATGGCGATCGGGGTGATCAGCTCGACGTCCAGCTCGGCGTTGTCGCCCGGCATGATCATTTCCACGCCTTCGCGCAGCTTGATGAT
>NZ_JBFTZS010000189.1:0-8242 GCF_056406675.1 Caulobacter sp. P1_B12_2
AGGTAGTGGTTGTCGGGGTCGTGGACGGCCTTGAAGAGGCGTTTGAACTGCTCGGGATAGCGGTGAACAAGGACGAGATAGGCGATCAAGCTGACGCTCCTGATTGGCGCCATGCGCGCCAAAGATGATCCGGGGGAAAGGCGGGCGAGGGGCGCGCCGGCGGTCTATTTCTTGCGGGGCGCCAGGGCCGCCTGGAGGACCGGCGCGGCGGCGGCGATCACCTTGGACTTGATCGTCTTGGGCTTACGGACTTCGCGATTGCCTTTGGACAAAGGGCTTCCTTTTCAGGAGACGCGACGCGCGGCGAACCACGGGACGCGAGCCGTCGCGCGCGGGCATGGCCCGGCGACGGATGTCGCGTCCGGCGAGCTTCACCGGTCGGCGTCTGGTTTTAGGGATAGGAAAGGAGCGCCCGTATGTCTGGCGCGTGGCGGGCCGCTCCGCCTGAAGGCGCACGAGCCGATGGCGCGTCTAAACGCCTTGCCGAGAGGTCTATCACATCCGGGAATGCGGCGCGGATAAATCGACGCGCGGGGCGGGCGGCGGCCGGGGTGGCGCAAGCCGCGGGGCACGCCGCGTCTCTAGGGCGCGGCGTGCCGATCGTCGTCAGGTCAGGGCTTGGCGGCCGTGTTGCAATCGGCGATGCCGGCGGCGTCCAGTTCCTGGCCGCGATAGTTGAAGGCGGCGACGGCGCCGAGTTCAGCGGCGACCTTGCGGCAGGCGCGGCCGACCGGCAGCGACTTGACCTGAGGCGCGGCGCAGACGTCGCCGTTGCAGCGCCAGATGGCGCCGTCCTGGATCAGGGTGGGGGCCTTGCTCGGGGCCTGCAGTTTGAGAACGGCGCCCTCGGCGGCGAAAGCGCCGGTCGAGAGAGCGGAGGCCGCGACGAGCGCGGTCACGAAGATACGCATGGTGGTTTCCTATTATCCCCTAAGGCCGATATTGGGAGATCGGCTGCGGACATAATGCGTTGCTTTTCGCAACTAAGTCAACAAACGAACGTTTGAGGACGGGTCGTCTTGCCCGGTTTCCGTCAACCAAGCCAATAGGGCTGGCGTTATGTCGCCCGCCTTTTCCACCACCCGCCAGCAATCCGCAAGCGAGGGCGGGGTCAGGCCCTGGTCGATGGTGTGTTGCAGCAGGGCGAACAGCGGATTCCAGAAGCCTTTCGGATTGTGGAAGACGATCGGCTTGCGATGCAGGTCCAGGCGCCGCCAGGACAACAGCTCGATGATCTCCTCCAGCGTGCCGATGCCGCCGGGCAGAACCACGAAGGCGTCCGAGCGTTCGAACATCATCATCTTGCGTTCGTGCATCGAGGTGACGACCACCGTTTCGACATCGTCGAACGGCTGCTCGCGACCGCGCAGGAATTCCGGGATGATCCCCAGAACCCGGCCGCCGGCCGCGTGGGCCCCGCGCGCCGTCGCGCCCATCAGCCCGACGCCGCCGCCGCCATAGACCAGCTTCAAACCCGCCTTGGCGAAATCGCCGCCGATCTCGAACGCCGCCTCGAGGAACGCCGGGTCGGCCGTGTTCGACGAGCCGCAATAGACGCAGACCGCCTTGGCGGCCGTCGCGGCGGCGGCTTGGCCGCTGGACAGGTCGGGCATCGTCGTCCACTCCAGACAAATAAACAGCGCGCCGGTCCTTGTGGGAAAGGTCGGCGCGCCGCACGTGAAGACCCAGGGAAATTGGCCGCCGGGGCGTCGTCGGCCGTTGGATACGACATGATCAGGATTCGCGAGATCGGTTTCAAGTCAGCCTGCGTCGTCGCGGCCCTCGCCATCGCGGCGCTGGGGGCCTGCGGTCGCGAGGACGAGGGTTGGCGACGCGATCCGGCGGCGACCAAGACCGAACAGCCGTCGCCGCAGGCCGGCTATCTGAAGCCGCCGCGCGTGGTGTCGGCGATCCGCCAGGGCGACGCCCTGGCGCTGTCGGGCCTGGCCGAGCCTTTGGCCAGCGTCCGGCTGGGCGCGCCGACCGGCGAGGTGCTGGAGGGCAAGGCCGACGCGGCGGGCGCCTGGCGGCTGGTGACCCCCCTGGCCGCCGAACCCCGGCTCTACGGCTTGTCGATGACGATGGAGGGCCGCACCGTTCAGGCCCAGGGCTATCTGATGGTCGCGCCGAACGGCGCCGCCGTGCTGCTGCGCGCCGGAGCCGGCGCCGAGGTGATGGGCCAGACCTCGCTGTCGCCCCGTGTTTTGGCGATCGATTATGACCGGGGCGGCGGCGCCGTGATTTCCGGTGTCGGCACGCCGGGCGCAGGCCTGGGCGTGCGCGTCGACCGCACCACGCGCGGCGAAGGCAAGATCGGCGAGGACGGGCGCTTCTCGATCTCCCTGGACCAGCCGCTGACGACGGGCGCGCACACCATCCAGGTGGCCGGGGAGGGCGGAGAGCAGCAGGTGGTCGTCGACGTCAGTCCGCCTTCGCCGCCCACGGGCGGGCCCGCGTCGTCCACGCTCACGGCCATGGGCTGGCGGGTCGATTGGATGACGCCGGGCGGCGGGTTGCAGACCACCCAACTGCTGGACGGCGCTCAGTGAGGGGCATGGCGCGATCCGGGGCCGTGGCCGGAGGGGTCGCGTCCCCCGAGGTCAAGGCCAACGGCTGGAAGGCCCTGGCCGATCTGTTCGGCCTGGTGATGCGCTCCAAGGCCCCCGGCCTGCGTTGGCGCGTGACCCTGGCCCTGATCTTCACCTTCGTCGGCAAGTTCCTGGGCGTGATCGCGCCCCTGCTGCTGGGCAAGGCGGTCAACCAGCTGAGCGCGGGGCAGGGGGCGGCGGTGCAGGTCGGCGTGACCTTCGCGGCCTTGGCCGGCGGCTGGGCCCTGATCCGCTTCATCGCCGCCGTCGCGCCTCAGGCGCGCGACGCGGTGTTCACGCCCGTGGCCCAGGCGGCCCAGACCCGCGCGGCGGTCGAGACCTTCGCCCACGCCCTGTCGCTGTCGATCGACTTCCACCAGACCAAGCGCACGGGCTCGCTGTCGCGGGTGATCGATCGGGGCGCGCGCTCGATGGACTTCCTGCTGCGCGGCCTTGTCTTCAACATCGCCCCGACGGCGGTCGAACTGATCATGGCCGCCGTCGTGCTGGCCAAGGCCTATGACTGGCGCTTCGCCCTGACGGCGGTGGTCACGGTGGTGATCTACGGCGTGGTGACCTTCACGATCTCGGATTGGCGGATCGGTCATCGGCGGGTGATGAACGAGGCCGACGCCGAGGCGGCGGGCCGGGCCGTGGACGCCCTGCTGAACTACGAGACGGTCAAGGCCTTCGGGGCCGAGGATCGGGCGGTCGGCGGCTACGACAACGCTCTCAGCGCCTACGGCGCGGCCAACATCAAGGCGACCAACTCGCTGACCCTGCTCAACACCGTGCAGTCGGCGGTGATGAGCCTGGGCCTGGGCATGATGGCCATCCTGGCCGGCGGCGAGGCGGCCGCAGGCCGGATCGGCCCCGGCGACGTCACCGCCGCCGTGCTGATCCTGGTCAACCTGTATGGCCCGCTGAACATCCTGGGCTTTGCCTATCGCGAGATCCGCCAGTCGTTCATCGACATGGAGGCCATGCTCGACTTGCGCCGCGCTCAGCCGGACGTCGCCGACGCGGAGGACGCCGTCGACCTGCCGCCGCCCGCCGACCGGCGCGGCGGGGCGGTGGCCTTCGAAGGGGTGTCGTTCCGTCACGGCGCGCGCTCGGAAGGTCTGCAGGGCGTGACCTTCACGGCCGAGCCTGGAACCACCGTGGCCATCGTCGGCCCCTCCGGCGCGGGCAAGACCACACTTGTACGCCTGGCCCTGAGAATGATCGATCCGCAGGACGGGCGGATCACCCTGGACGGCCACGACCTGAAGGCGCTGAAACAGGCCTCGCTGCGCCGGGCCGTGGCCCTGGTGCCGCAGGACGTGGCCCTGTTCAACGACACCCTGATCGCCAACATCGCCTTCGCCCGCCCGGAGGCCTCCGAGGCCGACGTCTGGGCCGCGGCGGAGGCGGCCGAGCTGGGCGAGTTCATTCGCAACCTGCCCGAGGGCATGGGCACCAAGGTCGGCGAGCGCGGGCTGAAGCTGTCGGGCGGTGAGCGCCAGCGCGTGGGTATCGCCCGGGCCTTGCTGGCCGATCCTCGCGTGCTGATCCTGGACGAGGCGACCAGCGCCCTGGACAGCCGCACCGAAGCCGCCATCCAGGCCACCCTGCGCAAGGCTCGGGCCGGCCGCACGACCCTAGTCGTGGCCCACCGACTGTCGACCATCGCCGACGCCGACGAGATCATCGTGCTGCGCCGTGGAAAGGTTGTGGAGCGTGGCGGCCATGCGGCGCTTTTGGACGCCGGCGGCGAATACGCGGCGTTGTGGCGGCGGCAGACTCGGGAGAAACCGGTGGCGGCGGAGTCGGTTGGCGATTGAATTCCGGATACCGCCAAGCTAGAACAAAGATAGAACAAAAACGGCGGTTACTGTCATGCTGACGCGAAAGATCGATCGGGCCCTGGACGCCATGGCCGCCTGCAAGGACCGCGTGCCGGCCCTGCGGGAGATCTACCGCGCCGACAGCCCCGAGGGTCTGGCCCTTGGCAACCTGATGGACGCGGTGGAGCGCGCGCAGCAAGTGCTGCAAGGGCCGGGCGCGCGGGTCGGCGAATAGGCCTGCCCGGCGGTTTCCATCGACAAATGTGGGGTGCGTGGCGGCGGTCCGCCGCTGTATCCTGCGCCACGCCCATCCGATCTCAGGAGCCGCCCATGCGCTATCTGCACACCATGGTCCGCGTGAAGGACCTCGACGCCTCGCTGCGGTTCTATGTCGAAGGCTTGGGCCTGACCGAGATGTACCGGATGGAGAACGAGAAGGGGCGCTTCACCCTGGTGTTCCTGGCCGCGCCCGAGGACGTCGAGCTGGCCAAGGAGCGCAAGGCGCCCCTGGTCGAGCTGACCTACAACTGGGATCCCGAGGACTATCAGGGCGGCCGCAATTTCGGCCATCTGGCCTATCGGGTCGATGACATCTACGAGACCTGCCAGCGCTTGCTGGACATGGGCGTGACGATCAATCGTCCGCCGCGCGACGGCCACATGGCCTTCGTCCGCTCGCCCGACAACATCTCGGTCGAGCTGCTGCAGGACGGCAGCCTGGAGCCGGCTGAGCCGTGGGCCTCGATGCCGAACACGGGTGCCTGGTAGGGCGTCGAGCCTCTACCAGCGTTGCCGCCTAGACCAGCTTCACCCGCAGCTCAGGCGGCGTGTAGGCCGCGGCCAGGGTTTCCAGGCGGCCCGCCGGATCGTCGATGATCGCCAGCCAGGCCAGTCGCGCCAGTTCCAGCTTGTAGTCGGCGGCGTAGCCGGTCGAGAATGGCGACTGGGTGCTGCCCGGCGGCTCGGCGGCCTTGGCGGCCACCAGCTTCTGGCGGGTAAGAACGGCCGGGCGGTCGATCAGGACCTCGCCTTCGCCGGTCGCCACCCAGCTGTCGACCAAGGCGCAAACAGCCACCGCGTGATAGACCATGACGGGCAGGACGCGCTTCTGGGGCGCGGGCTCCGCGATCAGGGTCGGCTTGACGGCGTTGACAGGGCTGGTGATCCGGAAGGCCAGGGCGTTGGCGCCGCGTTGCAGAACGGTCTTCCAGTGATCGTTGGTCTCTCTCATGGTTAAGCCTGTATCCGCTACGCGGCGCGTGGTGAAGACCCAACGCGGTAAATGGCGCGACGGATACAGGCTTGGTCGGAAATCCCGCCTTCGGAGCGGTTTTCAGCTACTCCGCGGCGGCCGTGGCGAGCGTCTTCAGTGTGGGGTAGTCGATATAGCCGCGACCGTCGCCGCCGTAGAAGGTGGTCGGATCCGGATCGTTGAGCGGCGCGCCGAGTCGCAGGCGTTCCACCAGGTCCGGATTGGCGATGTAGGCCTTGCCGAACGCGATGGCGTCGAACTTGCCCGCGTCCAGGGCGGCTTGAGCGGTGGCGCCGGTGAACTTCTCATTGGCGATATAGACGCCGCCGAACGCCTTCTTCAGGTCCACGCCCAGGCTGTCGGGACCGTCATATTCGCGGGCGCACAAGAAGGCGATGCCGCGCTGGCCCAGTTCCTTGGCCACGTAGCCGAAGGTGGCGGCCAGATCGCTGTCGCCCATCGAGTGGCTGTCGGCGCGAGGCGCCAGATGCATGCCGACCCGGCCGGGGCCGAAGACCGACGCGGCGGCGTCGGCCACTTCCAGCATCAGGCGCGCGCGGTTCTCGATCGAACCGCCGTAACGGTCGGTGCGCTGGTTGGAGCCGTCCTGCAGGAATTGGTCGAGCAGATAGCCGTTGGCGCCGTGGATCTCGACGCCGTCGAAGCCGGCGGCCTTGGCGTTCTCGGCGCCCTTACGGAAGGCCTCGACCACGCCGACCACTTCGTCGGTCGTCAGGGCGCGGGGCGTGGGGTAGGGGCGTTCGGGGCGCAGCAGGCTGACATGGCCCTTGGCCGGGATGGCGCTGGGGCCGACCGGCGCCTCGCCGCCGTGGAACGACGGGTCGGAGACCCGGCCCACGTGCCAGATCTGCATGAAGATGCGGCCGCCCTTGTCGTGCACGGCCTTGGTGACCTGCTTCCAGCCCTCGACCTGCTCGTCCGACCAGATGCCGGGGACGCCTTCGTAGCCGACGCCTTGCGGCACGACCGGCACGCCTTCGGTGATCAGCAGGCCGGCCGAGGCGCGCTGGGCGTAGTAGTCCGCCATCAGGGCGTTGGGGATCTGGGTCGGGCCGGCCCGCAGTCGGGTCAGCGGCGCCATCACGACGCGATTGGGCAACTCGAGGTCGCCGACGACGAGCGGATCGAACAGAGTGGGCATGAAACGGTCCCTGAAGGGGTTGGCCGACCCCGCGTCGGCGTTTCGAATATCTGGCGTGTCGCCGCTCGATCGCAACTGCCACAGGCTCTGATTTTATTCTGAAGACCACCGTAGGGAATCTGAGGGGCCATTCGGCGGAACGCCCCGGTCGCGCCGGTCGTTGGCTTTGGACCAGACTGGAGAACTCCCATGGCCGAACCCGAAGTGACCAACGGCGACGAAGTCGATGACACCTACGATCCCTCGACCGTCGAGGCCAATCGCAACATCCAGCAGGGCGGGGGCGTCGGCGCTCGCGACCTGGCCCGGCAGGACGAGCCGGCCGAGATCGTCACGCCCGACGGCGATGACAGCGACGACGACGCGCCTGTCGAGGCGCTGGGCCTAGCTCATCCGAAGGAGTGACAGCATGGCCGAACTCGACGCCGAGAAGCGTGACACGCTGCCCGACAAGGCCTTCGCCGAGCCCGAGAAGCGCGCCTATCCCATCGAGGACAAGGCCCACGCCCGCAACGCCAAGGCTCGCGCCGCCCAGGCGGTGAAAGCGGGCCGGATGCCCAAGGCCGAGGAAAAACGGATCGACAGGAAAGCCGACGCCGTTCTGAACAAGGGTTAGGGCTCGACCGGAGCGCGCGGAGCGGTCTATTCGCGTAGGACGACAACGCGAATAGAGAATCCGCCCATGCCCTCCGGCCTTGCCGCCCTCCTCGACGACATCGCCGCGATCACCAAGCTGGCGGCCGCCTCGCTGGACGACGTGGGCGCGGCCGCCGGCAAGGCGGGCACCAAGGCGGTGGGCGTGGTGGTCGACGACACCGCCGTCACCCCCGGCTACGCGATGGGGTTCACGCCGGACCGCGAACTGCCGATCGTCTGGAAGATCGCGCTCGGCTCGTTCCGCAACAAGCTGCTGTTCCTGTTGCCGGGCGCGCTCATCCTCAGCGCCTTCGCACCGTGGGCGGTGACGCCGATCCTGATGTGCGGCGGCGCCTATCTGGCCTTCGAGGCCACCGAGAAGATCATCGAGGCCTTCGTCGAGCACGAAGTGGCTGGTGACGAGGTCGAGGACTTCGCGCTCAGCAGCGCCGAACTGGAAGCCCAGAAGGTGGGCGGCGCGATCCGCACCGACCTGATCCTGTCGGGCGAGATCATGGCCATCGCCTTGGCCGACGTGGCCGACAAGCCGCTGGCTATCCAGGCCGCCGCCTTGGCGGTGATCGGGGTCGCGCTGACGGTGGCGGTCTACGGCGTGGTCGCTCTGATCGTGAAGATGGATGACATCGGGCTGCACATGGCCCAGCGGTCAAACGCCGCGACCCGGGCCTTCGGACGCGGCCTGGTCAAGGCGATGCCGGTGACCATGGAGGCCCTGACCGTGATCGGCACGGCGGCCATGCTGTGGGTCGGCGGCGGG
>NZ_JBFTZS010000190.1:0-8213 GCF_056406675.1 Caulobacter sp. P1_B12_2
GCGAAGCGGTCAGGTGGGGGCAAGTGAGTGAGCCTAGAAGTTCAGATCCGCGACCACATAGCCGGCCGTTCGGGCGCCTTGGCCCAGCGATCCAGCGTCGCCGAGCGCAGCGCCATGACGCCGCCCTCCAGCGCCCGCCACACCTTCATCCGGCCGCTGACCACCACCCGTTCGTCCCAGGCCGCATCGCCGGCCTTCACGACGTCCAGCCCGATCTGACGATAGACCCCGCGCGCCGCGCCGATCGCCCAGGCGCAGCGCAACGGCAGGTCGCGCAGGCCCCAGCGGGCCGAGGCGTAGTAGGGCTCGGCGGCGTCGACCAGGCGCTTGGCGAGGACCGCGACGGCGGCTCGGTGGGCTGGATCAGCGACCGCGTCCAGCGGCACGCCCAGTTCGGCCAGCCAGTCGCCGGGCACATAGACCCGGTCGTTCCGCGCGTCCTCGACGATGTCGCGGGCGATGTTGGTCAGCTGGAAGGCCAGGCCAAGGTCCTGGGCGCGGCGCAGGGTGGGCAGGGCGTTCGGCTTCACGCCCATGACCAGGGCCATCATCGTGCCGACCACGCCGGCCACGCCCCAGCAGTATTCCAGAAGTTCGTCCAACGTGCTGTAGCGCCGGCCGGCCACGTCCATGGCGAAGCCGTCGATCATGTCGAGCGCATAGCGTTCGGGAATGCCGCGTCGCAGGGCCACGGTCTGGAAGGCGGCGAACACCGGATCGGTGGGCGTCTCACCCGCCATGGCCGCGCGGGTCTGGGCGTAGAGGGCCTCCAGCCGGGCCGGGGCGTCGGCGACCGGGCTCATGCCATGACCCAGGGTCTGGCCGTCGATCACGTCGTCGCAGTGGCGGCACCAGGCGTACAGCATCTCGGCGTCTGCCCGCGTCTGGGCGTCGAACAGGGCGGCGGCGGCGGCGAAGCTCTTGCTGCCCTTCTGGATCGCCTCACGGCTCTGGATCTGCAGTGCGTCGGTCATCAGCCCGAGTTCACTCCGCCGTCGATGGACATGAAGTCGTCGATCATCAGCCCCGCCGTGGCCTTGGCCGAACCCACGACGCCCGGGATACCGGCGCCCGGATGCGTCCCCGCGCCCACGAAGTACAGGTTGGGGATCACGTCGTCGCGGTTGTGGGTGCGGAAGAAGGCGCTCTGGGTCAGGATCGGCTCCAGCGAGAAGGCCGCGCCCTTCCAGGCGTTGAGGTCGCTCACGAAGTCGTCCGGGGTGATGAAGCGGCAGGTGACCATGTCGGCGGTCAGGCCCGGGATGTAGTGCTTTTCCAGATAGGCCAGGATCCTGTCGCGGTACTTGGGCCCCTCGACCGACCAGTCGATATTGGCCGTCTTCAGGTTAGGCACCGGCGACAGGGCGTAGAAGCTGGAACAGCCCTCCGGCGCCATGGCCGGGTCGCTGGCGGTGGGATGGTGCAGGTACAGCGAGAAGTCGTCGGCCAGGCCGTCCTTGCCGTAGATCTCGCCGATCAGCTCGCGATAGCGATTGCCGAAGCAGATGGTGTGGTGGCGGATCTCGGGGTGGGTGGTCTTCAGCCCGAAATAGACCACGAACAGCGACGGGCTCCAGCGCTTGGCTTCCAGCGCCTTGCCGACCTTCTTGCCCCTGGGGTCATCCGCCAGAAGCGCCTTGTAGGTGTGCATGACGTCGGCGTTGGAGGCGACGGTGTCGAAGGCCTCGAACTGGCCATCGCCGCGGATCACGCCGGTGACGCGGCCGGCCTTGGTGGTGATCTTCTGGATCGGCGCGGCCAGGTGCAGCGTCCCCCCCAGGTCCTCGAACAGCTTCACCAGAGCCCGGATCAGGGCGTGGGTGCCGCCGCGCGGGAACCAGACGCCGCCCCGCCGCTCCAGCGCATGGATCAGGGCGTAGATCGACGAGGTGGCGAACGGGCTGCCGCCGACCAGCAGGCTGTGGAACGACAGCGCCTGGCGCACGTGCTCGTCCTTCACGAAGCCGGCGACCCTGTCATAGACGCTGCGCCAGGCCTGCAGCTTCATCAGGGCCGGAGCCGAGGCGATCATGCTGCCGAAGTCGAGGAACGGCACGGCGCCCAGCTCGACATAGCCCTTCTGGTACAGCTCTTCCGAATAGGCGTGGAAGCGGCGATAGCCCTCGACGTCGGCGGGGTTGCGGGCGGCGATCTGGCGGTCCAGTTCGGCCTGGTCGTTGGCGTAGTCGAAGACGTCGCCGTCTTCCCAGACCAGGCGATAGAACGGGTCGACCGGCAGCAGTTCGACATAGTCCTCGATCTTGCGGCCCGAGAGCGCGAACAGGTCCTTCAGGCAGTCGGGATCGGTGATCACCGTCGGGCCGGCGTCGAAGGTGAAGCCCTCGTCGTGCCAGACATAGGCCCGGCCGCCGGGCTTCTCGCGACCCTCGAAGACGGTGACGTCGAAGCCCGAGGACTGCAGGCGGATGGCCAGGGCCAGGCCGCCAAATCCCGCGCCGATCACGGCGGCTTTCGGCTTCGTCGGGGTCGTCGTCATGCGTCTTGTCCTCCGAACACCGAGCTCTCGCCGATGCACTTGATGGCCGCCGAGATCGGCACGGGCGGCTTGCCGATCAGGATGCGAGCCTTGTCCCACTTGGTCAGGCGCGCGGCGTAGAAGCGTTGGATCAGGCCGGGCGACAGGCGGTAGAAGCGCTCCAGCACCTTGTAGCGATCCCCGGGGGCGCAGGCGCGGAACAACATGCGGTTCAGCAGGCGCAGGAAGCGCCGACGTCGCCAGACGGTCTTGGACTGGGCCTCTACGCAGGCGCGGACCGCGGCGCTGGTGATGCGCGGCAAGCCGGCGATGGTCTCGGCCAGGCGGGCGGCGTCCGGCAGGGAGTAGCCGGTGGTCGGCTGGAACAGGGCCGCGCGCAAGCCCACCTCGGCGACCTGCGGCCGCGCCTCGCGCCAGTAGGCGTCGATGTCGCCGCCCAGGGCGATGGGCAGGACGCCGTCCTCCTCGCGCTCGACCTTGGCGATGGTCCAGCCTTGGGCCTTGGCGTAGGCGGCGATCGCGCGGCGCAGGGCGGGGCGGTCCAGGGCCGGGCCGTCGCTGTAGCGGGTGTCCTCGATCAACAGCCGCGTGGCGTCCAGCGGCAGGACATAGACGAAGCGATAGCCGTCCTCCTGCGAGACCGTGGCGTCCATGATGATCGGCCGGGTCAGGCCGTGGGGGGCGGTCAGGCGCACGCCCTGGCCGACGAACTTCTGGTAGCCCAGGGCCAGGCTGCGGCTCTTGCGCGGGCCACGACCGTCGATCACCGCCCCCGCCGCGATGGTCCGGCCGTCGGCCAGGGTGACCTGGTGCGGATTGACGTCCGACACGCTGGCCGACAGCCAGGCGTCGGCGCCGAGGGCCGCGCTGACCACCTGGTGCAGGCGCTGCGAGGTAATGGCGAGGTAATCGGTGGGCAGTTGACGGCTGTGGCCCGGAAAGCGGACCTCGTAGCCCGACCAGCGATGGACGATCAGCGGCCGCAGCCAGCCGGCCTCGACCGCATCGACGTCGGTGGCGAAGTGGCACCAGGTGTGCTCGCCGCCGATGGTCGGACCCTGTTCCAGCAGGATCACACGCAGGCGCGGCCGCAGGCTTTTCAGCCGCAAGGCGATCAGGCCGTTGGCCAGTCCGCCGCCCACCAGGACGACGTCGGCGCGCTGGGTCGGGGACGCGGATGCCATTGCTTCGGCTCTAGCATGATTGGGCGACGCTCAAGCGACTTCCTGCGCTCCGTCGCGGATATTGCGCGCGGTCGCCCCAGGCGGTAGGCACGCGCAAACGGGAGACGGCGATGTCGCAAGCCAGAATCATCGACGGCAAGGCCTTCGCGGCCCAGCTGCGCGAGCAGGTCGCCGCCGAGGTCGCGGTCCTGAAGGCCGAGCACGGCCTGACGCCGGGCCTGGCCGTGGTGCTGGTCGGCGAGGACGCCGCCAGCCAGGTCTACGTCCGCAGCAAGGGCGAACAGACCCTGGCCGCCGGCATGCATTCCGAGACCCATCGCCTGCCGGCCGAGACCAGCCAGAGCGAGCTGCTGTCGCTGGTCGAGCGCCTGAACGACGACCCGGCCATCCACGGCGTGCTGGTGCAGTTCCCGGTGCCCGACCATCTGAGCCAGGCGGCGATCGTCGCGGCGATCTCGCCCGACAAGGACGTCGACGGCCTGACCGTGACCAACGCCGGGCGCCTGGCCAGCGGCCTGCCGGCCCTGACCTCGTGCACGCCAGCCGGCTGCATGGTGCTGCTCAAGGACGTGCTGGGCGACCTGACGGGCAAGCGGGCGGTGGTGATCGGCCGCTCCAACCTGATGGGCAAGCCGATGGCCCAGTTGCTGCTGGCCGCCGACTGCACCGTGACCATCGCCCACTCGCGCTCAAAGGACCTGCCGCGCATCTGCCGCGAGGCCGACATCCTGGTCGCGGCCGTCGGGCGACCCGAGATGGTCAGGGGCGACTGGATCAAGCCGGGCGCCACGGTGATCGACGTCGGCATCAGCCGCTTTCCGTCGCGCGATCCGGTCGCCGCCGCGGCCGGCAAGACCCGGCTGGTCGGCGATGTGGCCTTCGACGAGGCCAAGGAAGTGGCCGGGGCCATCACGCCGGTGCCGGGCGGGGTGGGGCCGATGACCATCGCCATGCTGCTGGCCAACACCGTCAGCGCCGCCAAGCGCCTGAACGGGATCGCCGAATAGTGCGCGCGCTGGTCGCCGCGGTCCTCGTTCTGGGCCTGGCGGCCTGCTCTCAACCCGTCTCGCCCGCGCCGACGGCGGCGCAGGCCCAGGCGCTGGCGCCCTCCGACGCGAGATTGGCGGCGCTGTACGGCGAGTCCTGCAAGGCCTGCCACGCCATCCCCGGCACGGGCGCGCCGCTGGTCCAAGACCGCCAGGCCTGGGACCCACGCTGGAAGCAGGGCGAGGCGGTGCTGCTGGACCACGCCGTCCAGGGCTTCCAGGCCATGCCGGCCGGCGGGCAATGCGCCGCTTGCAACGCGAACGATTTCAAGGCCCTGATACGCTTCATGGCGGGGCGCGAAGACCCCGCGAGATAGGCCGGGGGCGGAACGGATGACGGTCTCGAGACGAGGAGCGCTCCTCGTGGGCGCCGGGTTGGGCGCGGCGGCGGTCGGCGGCGGCTACGCGGTCGCCACCCACGACAAGCCCGAACCGCCGGCCCCGCCGACCACCGACGCCCAGGGCCATCTGCTGTGGCGCAACTGGTCGGGCGTGCAGCACGCCTATCCCGCCGCCCGCGTCGCGCCCAAGACCGAGGCCGAGTTGGCCCAGGCGCTCAAGACCGCCGTGGCGCCGATCCGCCCCGTGGGAGCGGGCCACTCGTTCACCGCCCTGGTCCCGACCGCTGGCACMCTGGTGTCGCTGGACTCGCTGTCCGGGATCATCGCCTGGGAAGGCGACGAGGCGACCGTGGCGGCGGGAACGCGGCTGGGCGCGCTGGGACCCGCCCTGGCGGCCAAGGGCCGGGCCATGGCCAATCTGCCCGACATCAACAAACAGGCCCTGGCCGGCGCCTTGGCCACCGGCACCCATGGCACGGGGGCCACGATCAAGGCCCTGCACGGCGACGTCACGGCCCTGCGCCTGGTCACGCCGAAGGGCGAGACGATCGACTGCGGCGAGCATCGCAACGCCGATGTCTTCCAGGCCGCCAAGGTCTCGCTGGGATCGCTGGGCGTGATCACCCAGGTCCGGCTGAAGACCACGGCCAACCGCCGGCTGGAGCGCAACGTCTGGCTGGAGCCGTTCGAGGACGCCCTGGCCCAGGCCGAGGCGCGCTGGGCCAAGCACCGCAATTTCGAATTCTACGCCGTGCCGTTCACGGGCCTGGCCGCCTGCATCAGCCACGACGAGACCGACGCGCTGGCCCTCCCGCGCGGCCCCGACCAGGACACCGTCTTCCTCGACACCCTGAAGGGCCTGCGCAACCTGCTGGGCTTCTCGCCGCCGCTGCGCAAGGCCGCCGCCCGGGCCCTGCTGGGCGGGACCAAGCCGGAGAAGGCGATCGACGAGGGCTGGAAGCTGCTGTCCACCGAACGCCCGGTGCGGTTCAACGAGATGGAGTTCCACCTGCCGGCGTCGGTGCAGCTCAAGGCCCTGGCCGAGATCGTGGCGACCATCGAGAAGGAGCGCCCAGACGTCTTCTTCCCGATCGAATGCCGCCGCATCGCCCCAGACGACGCCTGGCTGTCGCCCTTTCAGGGCGAGCCCCGGGGCTCGATCGCGGTCCACGCCTACTACAAGGACGAGTTCGCCTTCCTCTACACCCTGATCGAACCGATCTTCCGCCGCTACGGCGGCCGGCCGCACTGGGGCAAGCTGCACAGCATCTCGGGGGACCAATTGGCCGCGCTCTATCCGCGCTGGAACGACTTCCTGAAGGTGCGCGCCAAACTGGATCCGGAGGGGCGGATGCTCAATCCGTACCTGAAGGGCCTGTTCGGGGTCTGACGGAAGGCCAAGCTTTCCGCCGCCAGGTGGGGAACTCTGATCGCGCGCCCCGCATTTCCTTGCCGGCTTCGGCGTTTGTTCACGAAGCCGGAGGGGGCGTCTGGTGTCTGTCGATTTTTCCATAGCCTCGTCCGCGACGAGCTTCCTGCAGGGAGAGGGTGAGACCACCCACCTGATCCGGGACTTCGCCTGGTCGGCCACGCCCCTGGGACCGATCGAGGATTGGCCTCAGAGTCTGAAGACCGCCACGGGACTGCTGCTGCGATCGCCGGTGCCCATGGTCATGCTGTGGGGCCCCGACGGGGTGATGATCTACAACGACGCCTATTCGGTGTTCGCCGGCGGCCGCCATCCGCGGCTGCTGGGCAGCAACGTCCGCGAGGGCTGGCCCGAGGTCGCCGACTTCAACGACAACGTCATGAAGGTCGGCCTGGCGGGCGGCACCCTGGCCTACAAGGACCAGGAACTGACCCTGTATCGGACCGGCGCGCCGGAACAGGTTTGGATGAACCTCGACTATTGGCCCGTGCCCGACGAAAGCGGCGCGCCGGCCGGGGTGATCTGCACCGTGGTCGAGACCACCCAGCGGGTGAAGGCCGACGCGGCGCTGCGTGAAAGCGAGGCGAGCCTGCGCGAGCTGAACGCCGATCTGGAGCGCCAGGTCATCGAGCGCACCCAGGCTCGCGGCCTGACCTGGCAGGTCAGCCCCGATCTGCTGGGCGCGCTCAATTCGCAGGGCTATTTCGAGACCTCGAACCCCGCCTGGGAGACGACGCTGGGCTGGACCGAGGCCGAGGTGGCCAGCATGTCGATCTTCGAACTGCTGCACCCCGATGATGTCGAGCGCACGCAGGCGGGTTTCAACCTGACCCAGCAGGGGCAACCCGCGATCCGCTTTCCCAACCGCTATCGCTGCAAGGACGGCAGCTATCGGTGGATCTCGTGGGTCGGGGTGCCGGAAGACGGCATGGTCTATTGCAGCGGCCGCGACATCACCGAGGAGAAGGCGCGCGTGGATGAGCGCGACCGGTTGTGGCGGCTGTCGACCGACATGCTTGCGCGGGCCGACTACGGCGGCGGGATGTCGGCGGTCAATCCGGCCTGGACCCAGGTGCTGGGCTGGAGCGAGCACGAGCTGCTGACCAATCCCTACGCCGACATCATCGACCCGAACGATGTGCCGGCGACGGTGGCGGCCTTGGAGGAGATGGGCCGGACCGGACAGCCCACCAGGTTCCAGAACCGCATCCTGGCCAAGGATGGGACCTGGACGCCGATCGACTGGACCGTCGCGCCGGACACGGACGACGAGACCTTCATCGCCGTGGGCCGCGACCTGACCAGCGACAAGGCCCGCGAGGCCGAACTGGCCGAGGCTCAGGAAGCCTTGCGCCAGGCCCAGAAGATGGAGGCCGTCGGCCAGCTGACCGGGGGCATCGCCCACGACTTCAACAACCTGCTGGCGGGCATCGCGGGCAGCCTGGAGCTGATGGAAAGGAAGCTGGGCAGGGACCGACTGGCCGGCGTCGAGCGCTATATCGAGGTCGCCCAGGCCTCCACCCGGCGGGCGGCGTCGCTGACCCAGCGGCTGCTGGCCTTCTCGCGCCGTCAGACCCTGGATCCCAAGCCCACGGATCTGAACCGGCTGGTTTCGGGCATGGAGGATCTGATCCGGCGCAGCGTCGGGCCGCAGATCGAGGTCGAGGTGGTCGGAGCCGGCGGGCTGTGGCTGGTGCGGGTCGATCCCTCCCAGCT
>NZ_JBFTZS010000191.1:0-10896 GCF_056406675.1 Caulobacter sp. P1_B12_2
CCGCCACGCCGTCAAACGCCTTCACCCCTCACCCTCCCATTGCTGCGCAATGGGCCCCTCCTTCTCCCTCTGGGAGAAGGGTGGCCCCTCCTTCTCCCTCTGGGAGAAGGGTCTCCAGAGGCGGGAGAGGGTCGAAACTACACATTCAGCAACAGGAACTCCCGCTCCCACGGGCTGATCGTGCGCATGAAGGTTTCGTACTCGGCCTGTTTCACCGTGGCGTAGGCGTCGCAGAAGGTCGCGCCCAGGATTTCGACCAGCGGCTTGGCGGCCTCGAACAAGGCCACCGATTCCAGCAGGCTGCGGGGCAGTTCGATGCCGCGGATGTTGGCGTCGGTGTCGACCGGGGCGGTGGGCGACAGGTTGTGGACCATGCCCAGATAGCCGGCCGCCAGCACCGCCGCGATCGCCAGGTAGGGATTGGCGTCCGACGAGGGGATGCGGTTCTCGACCCGGCGGTTGGCCGGATCGGACGGCGGCACCCGCAGGCCGCAGGTGCGGTTGTCGTAGCCCCACTGGGTGTTGACCGGCGCCCCGCTGTCGCGCGCGATCCGGCGGTAGGAGTTCACGTAGGGCGCCAGGATCGCCATGATCGCCGGCAGGTAGCGCTGCTGGCCGGCGATGAAGGCGTAGAACAGCGGCGTGGCCTCGCTGGTCTTCGGGTCCGAGAACAGGTTCTCGCCGTCGGGGCCCAGGATCGACTGGTGGATGTGCATGGCGCTGCCGGGCTCGGCGGCCATCGGCTTGGCCATGAAGGTGGCGTAGATCTCGTGCTCCAGCGCCACCTCGCGGATGGTGCGCTTGAACATGAACACCTGGTCGGCCAGCTCCAGCGGATTGCCGTGCCGCAGATTGATCTCCATCTGGGCCACGCCGCTTTCGTGGATCAGGGTGTCGATCTCCAGGCCCTGGCGCTCCGAGTACTCGTACATGTCCTCGAACAGGGCGTCGAACTCGTTGACCGCGGCGATCGAATAGCCCTGGCGGCCGGTCTCGGGACGGCCCGAGCGGCCTACCGGGGGTTTGAGCGGATAGTCGGGATCGGTGTTCTTCTCGACCAGGTAGAACTCGATCTCCGGGGCCACGATCGGGTCCCAGCCCTTCTCGCGATAGAGCGCCACCACCCGGCGCAGCACCTGGCGCGGGCTCTCCTCGACCGGCCGGCCGTCGGGGTGGAAGGCGTCGTGGATCACCTGGGCGGTCGGGTCCTGGGCCCAGGGCACCACGGCCAGGGTGGCGAGGTCCGGCGTGAGGATGACGTCGGTGTCGGCCTGCACGGAGTTCACCGCCCCCTCGAACTCGGGGAAGTCGCCGGTGATGGTCTGGTAGAACACCGCCAGCGGCAGGTTCATCGACGGGGTGGCCAGGAACTTGCGCACCGGCATGATCTTGCCCCGCGCCACGCCGGCCAGGTCGGGCACGACGCATTCGATTTCCTCGATGTTCTGCCGCGCGAACCAGTCCTTGGCGTCGTCGAGAGAGCCCACGCCGCGCGTGGTCTTGGGGGCCGGTTTGGATTTCTTGTCTTTGTACTTCACGGGGGCGCTCCTCGCGCTTTGGAAGTCTAGTCTCTTTGAGATCGGCGACAATCGCGCCGTCCGACGGCTACGGCTGGAAGTGTTCGCATGGCGGAGGTTTCGCGGATGGTCCGATCGCGGGACTTCCGGTAGAATTACCGGTAATCACAGATGCGAGTTCATCCGAGATGACGGCGATCAAGGCGATCATGTCCCAGAACGGCGGAGTGACCTTTCCGCCCGACGTCCGCGCGGCGGCGGGCCTGGAACACGGCGGTCCCGTGGTGATCGAGGTCGTTGACGGCGAACTGCATGTGCGCAGCATCAAGCAGGTCATGGACCGCGCCCGCGAAGTCGCTCGCAAGATCATCGGTGACCAGCCGGGCGCATCGGTCGATGACTTCCTGGCGGAGCGGCGGCGCGAAGCCGAGTCCGAGGATTGACGGTCGTCCTCGACGCCTCGGCGCTGATCGCGACCTTGAAGGATGAGCCGGGCGCGGATCGGGCCGATGCTGTCCTGCACGACTCGACCATGACCACATTCAACCTCGCGGAGGTGGTTGGCCATTTCGCAAAGCTGGGCGCCAGCCGTGACGATATTGCCGCCCTGCTGAGCGACTTGCCGATTGTCTATATTGCACCGGACGAAGCGCTGGCGATCGAGGCGGGCCTGATGCTGCCGGCCACGCGCAAGGCCGGCCTTTCCCTGGGCGACCGGTTCTGCCTGGCCCTGGCCCGCGCCACGAACGCGACGGCGCTGACCGCCGATCGGGCGTGGAAGGACGTGGCCGAGGAACTCGGCGTCGAGGTCGAACTTATTCGCTGAGGGACTGAAGGGGCGCATCGGCGATCATCCTCGCCGTGCGCCCGCGAGACTGTCCGTACTCATCCCGCCGCCTCCGGCTTCAACGCCCGCAGCACCGGCTCGGCTTCGTCCAGCGACTTGCGGATGATGCCCACCAGCGCGTCGATCTCCGCGTGGGTGATGATCAACGGCGGGCAGCAGACGATGCTGTCGCGGATGGCGCGGACCATCAGGCCGTTGGCGATGCACAGGTCGCGGACCACGGGCCCGGCCTCGCCTTCCTTGTCGAGGAAGCGCAAGTTCGCGCCCTTCTCGCGCACGATCTCGACCGCGCCGATCAGGCCCAGCGAGCGGGTCTCGCCGACCAGCGGATGGTCGTTCAGCGTGGCCAGGGCCTTGGCGAGGTACGGCCCGGTGTCGTCGCGGGTGCGTTCGACCAGGCCCTCGCGCTCGATGATCTCGATGTTCTTCAGGGCCACGGCGGCGCAGGTCGGGTGGCCCGAATAGGTGAAGCCGTGGATGAAGTCGCCGCCCTTTTCGCGAAGTTCGGCGACGATGTGGTCGGCCACGCCGACGGCCGAGATCGGCAGGTAGCCGGACGACAGCCCCTTGGCCATGGCGATCATGTCGGGCTTGATCCCGTAGTGCTGGTGGCCGAACCACTGGCCCAGCCGCCCAAAGCCGCAGATCACCTCGTCGCAGACCAGCAGGATCCCGTACTTGCGGCACAGGGCCTCGACGGCGGGCCAGTAGCCGTCCGGCGGGATGATCACCCCGCCCGCGCCCTGCACGGGTTCGCCGATGAAGGCCGCGACATTCTCGGGGCCGACCTCGAGGATCTTGTCCTCGATCGCCTTGACGGCCCGGTCGCGGAAGGCGGCCGGGTCCTCGCCGAAGCCTTCGCCGAATTGATAGGGCTGCATCACGTGATGGACGCCGGGGATCGGCAGGTCGCCCTGGGCATGCATGTGCTTCATGCCGCCCAGGCTGACCCCGGCCACGGTCGAGCCGTGATAGGCGTTCCAGCGGCTGATGAAGGCCGTGCGGCTTGGCTCCCCTTTAAGCTTCCAATAGTGGCGGGCCAGGCGGAAGACCGTGTCGTTGGCCTCCGACCCGGACGAATTGTAGAAGACGTGGGTCAGGTTCCCGCCCATCTTCTCGGCGATCTTGGCCGCCAGCCGGATCGGCGGCGGCGAGGCCGTCTTGAAGAAGGTGTTGTAGTAGGGCAGCTCCAGCATCTGGTCGTAGGCGGCCTGGGCCAGCTCTTCGCGGCCGTAGCCGACATTGACGCACCAGAGGCCCGCCATGCCGTCGAGGATCTGGTGGCCCTCGCCGTCGTGGATGTAGACGCCGTCGGCCCGGGTGATGATCCGGCTGCCGCCCAGCTCGGCCAGGACCTTGTGGTCGGCCTGGGCCGGCAGGTGATGGGCCAGGTCCAGGCGCTTCAGCTCGGCGATGTCGTGGTTGCGGATCGGGACGGTCATCGGGGTGCTCCTGGGGTCTTTTCTTGTTCTCTAAAATCCGCTCATCCCGGCGAAGGCCGGGACCCAGATCCTATGGCGCCTGGGCTGACTGGATGGATGCTGCGCTCAAGGAGCCCACCTCAGCGCTCCGCTATCTGGGTCCCGGCATTCGCCGGGATGAGCGGATCAAGGGGGGCGCCCCGCAGCGCCCGGCCGAACACCTGGAAGAACGCCTGGCTCTGCGGATTGCGCTCGGTCTTCCATTCGGGATGCCATTGCACCGCCAGGACGGGCGCGCCGTTGATCTTGGCCGACACCGCCTCGACCACGCCGTCGGGCGCGCGGGCCTCGACCAGCAGGCCCTCGCCCAGGCGGTCGACGCCCTGGTAGTGCACGGAATTGACGGTGGCCGCCTCGGCGTTGAACGCCGTCGCCAACACGCCGCCGGGCGTCAGGCGGACGGCGTGCTCGTGGTCGAACATGCCGTCGAAGTCGACCTCGTCGGGGGCGTGGTGGGCCAGCGGCGCGCCTTCCGCGGACATGTCGCGCCGAAGCGTGCCGCCGAACGCGACGTTGATTTCCTGGAAGCCCCGGCAAACGCCGAACACCGGGCGGCCCAGGTCGAGCATGGCCTTGATCAGGTCGGCGGTCATCGTGTCGCGCGCGGCGTCGAACGGGCCGGGGGCGTCGGGGACGTCCTGGCCGTAGAGGGCGGGGTCGAGGTTGGACGGGCTGCCGGTCAGCATCAGGCCGTCGAGGCGGGATGCGACTTCCGAGGCCTTCATCAGCTGCGGCATCGACGGGACCAGCAGGGCCGCGGCGTCGGCGTAGCGCATGGCGCTGGCGACGTAGCGGTTCATCACCGCCTGGGCGGGTTCGATCCCGACGGTGCGGGTGCAGCAGATGATCCCGGCGACGGGTCTCATGTGGAGCTCTCCCACTTGCCCCCTACGGACCGCTTCGCGGTCGTCTTCCCCCATAGGGGGAAGAGGATCGCCGCCGGCGCCGCGCGAGTTCCTCCGCCCCCTATGGGGGCGGACAGGCGGCGCAGCCGCCAGGTGGGGGCAAGGGGGTGAGCCACCGTCATCACGACAACAACACCGCCGGCGAACACGCATGCCAGCCCAGCCAGACCGCCTCGCCCAACTTGAAGTCCTCCTGGTCCCAGCGCGTCAGGTTCGGGCGCGTGACCTTGATCCGGCGGCCGCTCTTGATCTCGACCTCGTAGACGCTCTGGCCGCCCAGATAGGCCTCGTGCTTGATCACCCCGGCCACGGCGTTCTGGCCGTGCGGGCAGTCGCCCATGTTCGGCGGCGGCGAGCCGTCCGGGCGCTTGTGCAGCTCGATCTTCTCGGGCCGCAGCGCCGCCCAAACCGTGCCACCCCGCGCGCCGGTGACGCCGTGATCCAGGAAGATGTCGCAGTCCAGGTCGGGCGACTTGACCACCGCGTGGCTGGGCTCGTCGACCGCCAGCACGCCCTCGAACAGGTTCACGCTGCCGATGAAGTCGGCCACGAAGCGGCTGTTGGGGAACTCGTAGAGGTCGCTCGGCCCCGCCACCTGCTGCAGCACGCCGCGGTTCATCACCGCGCAACGCGACGCCAGGGCCAGGGCCTCGTCCTGGTCGTGGGTGACCATGATGAACGTGATGCCGACCTTCTCCTGCAGGGTGCACAGCTCGGTGCGCATCTGGTCGCGCAGCTTGGCGTCCAGGGCCGACAGCGGCTCGTCCAGCAGCAGGACGCGCGGCCGCTTGACCAGAGCCCGGGCCAGGGCGACGCGCTGGCGCTGGCCGCCCGACAGCTGGTCGGGCCGGCGCTGGGCCAGGCCGTGCAGCTGGACCAGATCCAGCGCCTCCTCCACCCGCTTGTCGCGTTCGGCCTTGCCGACGCGGTCGACCTTCAGGCCGTAGGCGACGTTGTCGGCCACGCTCATGTGCGGGAACACGGCGTAGGACTGGAACACCATGTTCACCGGCCGCTTGTTGGGCGGCACGGTCGAGACGTCCTGGCCGTCGATCAGGATGCGGCCCTCGGTCGGCGTCTCGAACCCGGCCAGCATCCGCAGCAGGGTGGTCTTGCCGCAGCCCGACGGACCCAGCAGCGAGAAGAACTCGCCCTCCTGGATCGACAGGGACACGTTGTCGACGGCCACCATCTTGCCGAAGCGCTTGGTGACGTTCTCGAAGGTGATGATGGGTTGGTTGGTGCTCACGTCGTCTGCCCCCGAGACACGTCGAATTCAGTCGTTGAGCGGCCGCTGGACGCCCCCTCCGTCACGCTGCGTATTCGCAGTGCGCCACCTCCCCCGCGATGCGGGTGAGGAGGATGCGCGCCGACCTTCTCCTCCCCCGTGAAACGGGGGAGGAGGCGCGAGGCGCAGCCTCGTGACGGAGGGGGCGTCCGGCCGCTCATTTGCCGTCCCCATGCGCGCCCGCCACGCCCGCCGGGTCGCCCTGCAGCTTCAGCGCCACCGCCGTCAGGATCACCGTCAGCACGATCAGGATCGTCGAGGCCGCGTTGACCTCCGGGGTCACCGAGAAGCGGACCATCGAATAGACCTTCACCGGGAAGGTCACCGTGTCCGGCCCGGCGGTGAAGAAGGTGATGACGAAGTCGTCCAGGCTGAGGGTGAAGGCCAGCAGGGCGCCGGCCACCAGCGACGGGGCCATGTGCGGCAGGATCACGTCGCGGATCGTGCGCCACTCGCCGGCCCCCAGGTCGCGGGCCGCCTCCTCCATCTCGCGATTGAAGCTGGCCATGCGGGCGCGCACCACCACCGCCACGAACGGGAATGAGAACGACACGTGGGCGATGGTGATGGCCCCCAGGTTCAGCGGCCAGGGCAGGCCCACGGGCCAGGGCAGGACCTTGGCGAAGAACACCAGCATGGCCACGCCCATGCAGATCTCGGGCACCACGATCGGCAGGGCCAGGGCGCCGTCCAGCACCGTCTTGCCCGGAAAGCGGAACCGCCACAGCACCAGGGCGACCATGGCGCCCAGGGCCACGCTCAGCACCGTGCACAGGGCCGCGATGGTCAGGGAGTTGACGAAGGCCTCGATCAGCCCGTCGTTGTTGAAGGCCTTCTCGTAATATTTGAGCGTGAAGCCCTTCCAGACGATGTTGCGCCGGCTGTCGTTGAAGCTGAACACCATCAGGGCGATCAGCGGCGCGTAGAGGAACACCCCGACGGCGGCCAGCCAGGCCTGCATCTGCCAGCGGCGGAGATATTCGAGGGGGCCGGGCGGGGATTTGCGGAGCTTGGTCATGCGCGCACCTCTCCCTTCCCCCTCGATGGGGGAAGGGTCGGGGATGGGGGTGACAGCGGTTCAGGATGGAGCGCGGCCGTGGGCAAGCCCGCCGCCGTAGTCACCCCCACCCCTGGCCCCTCCCCCATCAAGGGGGAGGGGAAATGGTTGAAACTCATGCCGCCGTCCCCTTTTTCCGACCCAGCAGCGCCTGCACCGCGATGGCCACGAAGGTCAGGTACATCAGCAGGAACGACAGGGCCGCGCCGAACGGCCAGTCGTTGGCGCGCTTGAACTGGCGCTCGATGACGTTGGCGATCATCTGGCTGTCGGGGCCGCCCAGCAGGTCGGGCGTCAGATAGGCCCCCAGCGCCGGGATGAAGGTGATCAGCACGCCCGAGGCGATGCCCGGCAGGGCCAGCGGCACGACCACCTTGAACAGGGTCCGCATGTGTCCGGCGCCCAGGTCGAGACTGGCCTCCAGCAGCGACTTGTCCAGCCGGTCCAGGGCCGAATAGAGGGGCAGCACCATGAACGGCAGGTGGACGTAGACCAGGCCGACGATCACCGCGAAATTGGTGTGCATCATCTCGATCGGCTGGAACGGGGCCAGGGGCAGAACCTTGTCGGCCAGGGTCCACAGCCACTCGAGCGACTTGTTGATGTAGCCCTCGTTGCGCAGCACGGCGATCAGGGCGTAGGTGCGGATCAGCAGATTCGTCCAGAACGGCAGCATGATCAGCAGCAGCAGCCAGGTCTTGGCCTTCTGCGAGGCGAAGGTGATGGCCAGGGCGACCGGGAAGCCGATCACCAGGCAGAGGCCGGTGGTCAGGGCGGCCACCCCGGCCGACTTCAGGAAGATCTTCAGGTACAGCGGCTCGATCGCCCGGGCGTAGTTCTTGAACGTGCCGGTGATGACGATCTGGGTCAGGCCCTCGTTGTGGCCGAAGCTGTAGCCCCAGACGATGGCCAGCGGGATCAGGAAGAACAGCACCAGCCACACCAGCGGCGCGGCCAGCGCCGTGGCGAAGACGGATTTCGCCCGTTTCCAGCTCTGCTCCATCCCATACCCCTTCATCTCAAAAGGCTGTCATCCCGGACGTAGCGCAGCGAAGATCCGGGACCGCCGGAAGCGCCGCGCCCTGGCGTCGGTCCCGGCTCTTCGCGCTGCGCGCTCGTCCGGGATGACAGCCGTTTTTGGCGGGGCCCGTACTCGCACTTGGCCAGGGCCTCGGCGGGCGGGAAGATCACGGGGTTGTCCTTGTATTCCGGCGGCATCAGCGCCTTGGCCGCCGCGTTGGGCGTCGGGTAGAGGATCGTCTTGGAGATCGCGGCGCCGGCCTGGGCGTCCAACAGGTAGTTGATGAACTTGTGCGCGTTGTCCGGACGCGGCGCGCCCTTGGGGATGCACAGGGTGTCGGAGTTCAGCAGGCTGCCTTCCTTGGGGACGATGAAGTCCAGGTCGGGGTCTTCCTTCATCACCTGGGCGATGTCGCCGTTGTACTCCAGCACCAGGTCCACATCGCCGGCCAGCAGCATGTCCTGGCCGTTGTCGTCGTGGAACGCCTTCACGTAGGGCTTCTGGTGGATCAGCATCTTCTCGATCTCGACCAGCAGCTCGGGCGGGATGTCGTTGACGCTGTGGCCCTTGTACTTGGCGGCCAGGCGGATCAGGTCGGCGCTTTCCGACAGCAGGGCGATGCGGCCGTTATATTGGGCGCTGTCGAACAGGTACTTCCAGCTGTCGGGAACGCCCTTCACCTTCGATTTGCGGTAGCCGATGCCCAGCACCAGCCAGGTGTAGGGCATGGAGAACTTGCGGCCCTTGTCGTAGTCGGGGTCGAGGAAGGCCGGGTCGATGTTCTTGATGTTGGGGATCTTGGCGTGGTCCAGTTCCTCCAGCATGCCCGCCTGGCCCATGCGGGTGACGAACTCGTTGGACGGCACGATCACGTCGTAGCCGGCGTTGCCCGCCTTCAGCTTGGCGAACAGCTCGTCGTTGGTGGCGAACAGGCTCATATTGACATCGACGCCGGTGGACTTCTTGAAGTCGGCCAGGGTCGTCTCGCCGATATAGGTGTCCCAGTTGTAGAAGTTCAGCTTGGCCTCTTCGCCGTTGGCCGACTTGGTCGCCTCGGCGGCCGGCTTCTGCCCGCAGGCGGTGAAGCTGATGCCGATGGCGGCGGCGCCCATGGCCGTCAGCAGCGAGCGGCGGGTGCCGAGAATGCGGTTGGTGCTCATGGCCTTGGTGTCTCCCCTTGAATTCGTCTGACCCAAAAAACCTGTCATCCCGGACAAGGCCCGAAGGGCCGCCGATCCGGGACCGCCGGAAGCGCCTGCGTTCACGCGCCGGTCCCGGATCTTCGCGCTACGCGCTCGTCCGGGATGACAACCGAAAACAGACTTCCAGATCTATTCCACTCCAACTCCACGCCCAGCGCCCCGCCGTCAGGCGTTGCGCAGATACCAGTCATAATCCAGCTGGGTGACCACCTCGGCGAAGCGCGCCTGTTCGGTGCGCTTGACCGAGACGAACATCTCCACGAACCGCTCGCCCAGATAGTCGCGCAGCACGTCGGACGCCTCGAACAGATTGACCGCCGCGTACCAGTCGGTGGGCAGGCGGATCTTCTCCTTGGCCGCGGCCGCGTAGCCGTCGCCGACCACCGCCGGGCCCGGATCGATCTTGTTGCTGATGCCGTGGTGGGCGCAGGCCAGCAGCACGGCCAGCACCAGGTACGGATTGGCGTCGGCCCCGGCCACACGGTGCTCCACATGCCGGGTCGGCGGCGGGCCGGCGGGCACGCGAAGGCTGACCGTGCGGTTGTTGACGCCCCAGGTCGGGGCCACGGGCGCGTAGCTGTTGGCCTTGAAGCGGCGATAGGAATTGGCGTTGGGCGCCAGGATGGCCATGCACTGCGCCATCAGCACCTTCATGCCGCCGATCGCGTGCTTGAGAAGCTGCGAGCCTTCCGGATCCTCGGCGGCGCAGAGGTTGTTGCCCTCGGCGTCGTTGAAGCTGACATGGACGTGGAAGCCGTTGCCGGCCTGGTCGGCCCAGGGCTTGGCCATGAAGGTGGCTTCGCTGCCGTGGCGCAGGGCCACGCCCTTGGCGGCCCGCTTGTAGCGCAGGGCGTCGTCGGCGGCTTCCAGGGCGTCGGGCTTGTGCTTGAGGGTCAGCTCGATCTGGCCCGGGGCGAACTCCGAGATGGCCCCCTCCAGCGGCACGCCCAGCACGTCGCAGACGCTCCACAACTCGCGCAGGAACGGGGCCTGGGCCTCCAGCTCGGGCAGGCCGTAGACCTGGGTGCCCTGCGGCCGCTCGCCGGTCTGGTGGGAGCGGGCCGGCAGCAGTTCGCCGTTCAGGCCGCGGATCTGGTCGACCAGGTAATATTCCAGCTCGCAGGCCGCGACCGGTGTCAGGCCGTCGGCGGCGAAGCGGTCCAGCACGCGTCGCAGCACATGGCGGGGATCCAGGTCGTTGGCCGCCCCGTCCAGCTCGTACAGCGACAGCATGACCTGGGCCATGTCGGCGCCCAGCCAGGGGGCCAGGGTCAGGGTTCCCGGCACCGGCCGCGCCCGGCGGTCGGCGTCGCCGTCCTCCCAGACCAGGCCCGTCTCCTCGCAGTCGGCGCCGTTGGTGTCGACCACCAGGATCGAGCCCGGCAGGAACCGGCCGTAGTCATAGACCGCCTGCAGCTCGTGGATCCGCAGGCGCTTGCCACGGGGAACGCCAGTCATGCTGGTGAAGAACACGTCGACGTACTTCACCTGCGGGTTCGCGGCGAGGAAGTCGATGCATTCCTGGGGGTCGGCGACCATGGATGAAGTCATGAGCGCACTCCGAAACCCTCTCCCGGA
>NZ_JBFTZS010000192.1:0-8197 GCF_056406675.1 Caulobacter sp. P1_B12_2
GCCGCGCGGCTGGTCGCGGGTCTGGGCGGTGCGTTCGCGCCAGGCGGCCACGGCCTTGAACACCGCCAGGTACTTGGCGGCGGTCTTGCGCGGACGCAGGCGACGCCAGGCTTTCTCGGGATCGACGTCGTAGGCGGCCGGATCGTTGAGCGCCTTCATCTCCTCTTCCACCCAGGCCAGGCGCCCGGCCTTTTCGAGGCGGTCGCGCAGAATGGGGAACAGGGTGGCCAGGTGGGTCACGTCGGCGAYGGCGTAGGTCAGCTGGGCGTCGCTCAGCGGACGGCGGGCCCAGTCGGTGAAGCGGCTGGACTTGTCCAGTTCGATCTTCAGCATCTGGCGGACCAAGGCGTCATAGGCGATCTGCTCGCCGAACCCGGCGGCCATGCCGGCCACCTGGGTGTCGAACAGCGGCGTGGGCATGGCGTTGAGATTGTTGAAGATCTCGACGTCCTGCCGGGCCGCGTGGAACACCTTGAGCACGGACGGATCGCGCAGAACCTCAAGCAGCGGCTCGAGGTTCATGCCCTCGGCCAGCGGATCGATGCACGCCTCGATGTCCGGAGATGCCACCTGGATCAAGCACAGCTTGGGCCAATAGGTGGTTTCGCGCATGAACTCGGTGTCCACGGCGATGAAGGGCTGTCCCTTCAACTCATTACAGAACGCCGCCAGCTCAGCGGTAGTGGTGATCGTCGTCATCGGCTGCTAATAGCCTCGCGCACCCCCGAGTCTGCAAGCACAAGCTTGAGGTGTGCGGCAAGTTTCCTTTCAAAAACGGCCCATTGGGCCGTCTTCGAGCCAGAGCGAACGCATGAGCGACCCCCAGAACGGCCTCACCTACGCCCAGGCCGGCGTCGACATCGACGCCGGGAACGCCCTGGTCGAGGCCATCAAGCCCCTGGCCAAGGCCACCCGGCGCCCCGGCGCGGACGGCGGCCTGGGCGGGTTCGGCGCCCTGTTCGACCTCAAGGCGGCCGGCTACGACGATCCGCTGCTGGTCTCCACCACCGACGGTGTCGGCACCAAGCTGCGCATCGCCATCGACGCCAAGATGCACGCCACGGTCGGGATCGACCTGGTGGCCATGTGCGTCAACGACCTGCTGGCCCAGGGCGCCGAGCCGCTGCTGTTCCTCGACTATTTCGCCACCGGCAAGCTGGACCTCGAGATCGCCAAGAGCGTGGTCGCCGGCATCGCCGACGGCTGCAAGCTGGCCGGCGCGGCCCTGGTCGGCGGCGAGACGGCCGAAATGCCGGGCATGTACAGCGACGGCGAATACGACCTGGCCGGCTTCTCGGTCGGGGCGGTCGAGCGCGACGGCGTGCTGCCCAAGCTGGACAAGCAGCGGGCCGGCGATGTGATCATCGGCATCGGCTCGTCGGGTCCGCACTCCAACGGCTACAGCCTGGTGCGCCGCGTGGTCGAGCGCTCGGGCCTGGCCTGGGACGCGCCCTGCCCGTTCGAGGCCGGCAAGACCCTGGCCGAGGCCCTGATGGCCCCGACGCGCATCTATGTGAAGTCGATCCTGCCGCTGCTGCAGTCGGGCCGGGTCAAGGGCGGCGCCCACATCACCGGCGGCGGCCTGATCGAGAACCCGCCGCGCTGCATCGCCGAGGGCCTGGTCCCCCAATTCGACTGGAACGCCTGGCCCCTGCCCCCGGTCTTCGACTGGCTGCAGCGCGAAGGCGGCATTTCGGATCACGAACTGCGCCGCACCTTCAACTGCGGTGTGGGCTTCATCCTGGTGGTCGCGGCGAGCGACGCCGAGCCCGTGCTGGCCGCGCTGCTGAACGCGGATGAGGACGCCTTCATCTGCGGGCAGTTGGTTCAAGCGGCCTAGCCGTGCGTCCTTCGAGGCTCGGCTTTGCCTCGCACGTCAGGATGAGGAAAGTGAGTTGCTTCTGACTTCCTCATCCTGAGGCGCCCGCGCGGCGGGCCTCGAAGGACGCAGAGCGCACGAAGAGCATCAGCATGAACCAACGCACCAAGGTCGCCGTCCTGATCTCCGGCCGGGGCTCCAACATGGAGGCCCTGGTTCGGGCTGCCCAGGATCCCGCCTGTCCGTTCGAGATCGCCCTGGTGCTGTCGAACAAGCCCGAGGCCGGCGGGCTGGTCACGGCCGCCGCCGCCGGGATCGAAGCCCTGGCCGTCGACCAGAAGCTCTTCGGCAAGGACCGCGAGGCCCACGAGCGCGCCATCGACGCCGCCCTGCGTGAACGTGGAATCCAGGTCGTGGCCCTGGCCGGCTACATGCGCATCCTGACCCCGTTCCTGGTGAATGCCTGGGCGGGCCGGATGCTGAACATCCACCCGTCCCTGCTGCCCGCCTATCCCGGCCTGGACACCCACGGTCGCGCCCTGAACGCGGGCGAGGTCGAGGCCGGCTGCACCGTGCACCTGGTCACCGCCGGCGTCGATGAAGGCCCGGTCCTGGGTCAGGCCCGCGTGCCGATCCTGCCGGGCGACACMGAGCACATGCTCAGCGACCGCGTGCTGGAGCAGGAGCACAGGCTCTATCCGGCGACCCTGGCCGCGTTCGTGCGCGGGCTCTAGCGAACGGGCGGCTCGGGACTGGGCGCCGGCGCCGCGACGCTGGCCATCAGGTCCAACAGCTCCTTGGCCTTGCGGGCCTCGGGGCCGCCATAGGGATCGGCGGAAATCGGCTTGAGCAGCTGGAACGCGGTCTGCGCGTCGTTCGCCAACAGGAAGGCGATGGCGGCGGTCAGGCGGATCTTCGCCACCTCGGGCGCCAGGCTCACGGCGCGGCGCAACAGGGCCAGCCGTTCCGGTGACGGCGAGTCGCCCGTCGCCATGGTCTGAGCCAACAGAAACAGCGTCTGATAGTCGTTGGGCTCGATGGCGTCGGCGCGCGCCAGATAGACCCGCGCCGCGGCCTGCATCGGAACGCGCTGGCCAGGGTCGGCGGCCGCGCGATGCAGCTTGCTGGACCCCATCAGCCTCAGGGCCTCCAGGTTGCCAGGATCTTCCTGCAGCAACCGCTCCAACAGCCGTTCGCCCTTGTCCCGGTCGCCGATGGTGATCTCGGCCCTGGCCAGGGCCTGGCGGCTATAGCGTTCGTCCGGCCTGCGCGCCGCCGTCCTGCGGAACCGCGCCAGCAGCGCGGCGGGATCGGCGGCGTAGCCCGCCTTCAGCTGTTGCAGCTCCAGGATCAGGTCGTTGGCGCCCGCCGGCATGCGATGGATCCTTATGACCGCCGACGGCGCCGTCGGCCTGAGGATCGTCGTCAGCACCGGCGCGTCGCGCAGGAAGTTCGCCAGCGAAGCCTCCAGCTTGTCGGCTGGTTGACCGAAGGCCTCGCTCCAGGTGGCGTTGAGATCGCGGTCGCCGCCTTGGATGCGGTCCAGATAGGTGGCGAGCCGGGCCTTGCGGTCCGGGTCCGACCAGAGATAGCGGACCAGAAGCGCCGACTGCGCGTCGCGGCGCTGCTTCTCCTGATAGGTCCAGTCGTCGCCCGCCTCGGCGATGACCCGGTCGATCTGTTTCAGCTTGCTTGCCAACTGGTCGGTGTCGAACAGCGCGGGCGGCTTGCCGATCACGACGCTGCCCGGCCGAATGTCGATCGAGCTGTAATAGATGGCCGCGCCCTTGGTCAGCCAGCGCGGTTGGCGGAACGGAAAGTTCTCGCTGAAGAAATGGAGCGCATAGGCGCCGAGCACGCCGTCGTCGCCCTCGGTCTTGTCGACCACGCCGAAGAACCGGAAATTATCGCGGACCACGACCGCGAAGATGTCGTCGGGCTCGGCCACGTCCATGAACAGCGCCGTGGCGGGCGCCTTGGGCAGGAAGCGCTGATAGACGGTGTTGTCGGTCTCGCCCCGGTCGACGGGTCGGACCAGATAGATCGGAAACTTGCGCGGCGGTGGCGCGTCCAGCTTGCCGTAGAGCGTGCGCAGGGTCAGATCCAGCGCCTCCAGGTCGCTCACCTGGCGGCGCAGCACCTCGGCGGACTCGTCGGAATAGACGATGACATGGTCGCCCTCGGCCCGCAGCCAGCGGCCGCTGGCCTGGGGCGAAAGGACGATGTCTTCGACGACCGACGCCTGGGCCAGGACCTTCGCCGGCGCGCCGCCGAGAAGCGCGGCGGCCAACAGGCCAGACGCCATGATCCTTCGCAAAGCCAACCTCGCCCCTCCCCGCGACTCTCGTCGGCGCGCAGAATAGGAAAGCGGCCGGGGATTGGTATGTCCCACGTGAGCGCCCGACGAAAAAGGCGTGGCTCCCAAGCGCCCCGACTTGCACGAGGGCGAACTTTCGGCTGACAGGACGGCGCGAAAAGCGGCTTCCGCTGCGCCCGATGGCGGCGCCTGGCTTCAAGCCGCGAGATCGACGCCGGTCTGATTGACGCAAGGGTCCTCACCGACCCTGCTAGGCGGGCTCTCGCGGGAGAGATCGGGCCTGGCCCGGCGCTGAAGGCGAAACCACCCCGGAAACGCTCAAGCAAAAGGACCGCGACGGCTTCGAAACGCTGGAAAGCAGGGCGCGTCTGCGTGCGCCCTCGCCGAAGGAGCAAGGCGGCCCTCTGTCGATCAGGCAGGCCCCGCTGAATCTCTCAGGCGCCAAGGACAGCGGGGGTGCGGAAGGCGGACCACCATGGCCCGCCGCGACACCTCTGGGCTGCCGATGATCTGAACCGCAATGCTCGCGCTCATTTTCAAAACCCGCCAGACCTCAACACGATGACCCATTCGGTTTTCGTGAAGTCGTCATTTGCAGAACGAATACTCTACATTTCCAATGTTCATATTCTATACATGAATGTGCGTAACTTGAGCTTGAGTTTATATTGCGGTCACAAACAGCTTTTCTGAATTTACCGCGATAGACGGACCGTCGAGCTTGGCCTCAGTCAAATGATTGGGGATAGTCATGACAAACAAGCGTACCTCGCCGGCCTCGCGCCACTTTCGGGCCCTGCTGCTCGCCGCTTCGGTGCTGGGCGGCGCCACGCCCGCCCTGGCCCAGGAGGCGGCCTCGACCGTCGACGAACTGGTCGTGACCGGAGCCCGGGTGTCCGAGGCCAGCGTCGCCATCGGCACCGACCACGCCACCGCCACGGTCTCGATCACCCGCGAGGCGCTGCTGTCGGCCCCGGCCGGCGTGACCGGCCTGAAGATGCTGGAGTCGTTGCCCGGCTTCAACGTCCAGGCCAATGACGCCCTGGGCATGTACGAGTTCGGCAATTCGGTCTCGGTCCGCGCCTTCAACTTCCAGCAGATCGGCTTCCTGCTGGACAACATTCCGATGGGCCGCAGCGACCAGTTCGGCGGCAGCCCGATCTACCGCTATGTCGACAACGAGAACCTGAACCGCGTGACGGCTTCGGCCGGGGCCGGCGACGTCTCGCTGCCCAGCTACGCCTCGCTGGGGCCGATCGTCGACTACTTCACCCAGAAGCCCGCCGAGACCGCTGGCGGCTCGGTCAGCCAGACCCTGGGCAGCGACAGCCTGCGCCGCACTTTCCTGCGCCTGGAGACCGGCGAGCACGCCGGCTTCTCGGCCTATGCCAGCGCCTCGCTCATCAAGGGCGACCTGTGGCGCGGCCCGGGGACGATCGACCGCAAGCACTACGAGGGCAAGATCAACTACGCCCTGTCCAACGGCGGCAACATCAGCTTCCAGACCGTGCACAACGACTATTTCGACTATGACAGCCCGTCGATCACCAAGGCGCAATACGCCGGGACAGCCGGCGACGTGTTCGGCCGCAAGGGACGCGACTTCGCCTATCTGGGCAACGTCCCGCTCTCGACGCCGTTCGGCACGGCGGCCACGGATTCCAGCCTGCCGCAGACCACGGCGGGCGTGCCCTATTCCAACGCCAACTACGCCCAGTACTACAAGTTCGCGGTCAACAGCCGGCAGGATCACCTGTACGGCCTGACCCTGAACACCCCGGTCACCGACGCCATCGACGTCACCGCGACCGGCTATTACGAGGACAAGGAAGGCTACGGCGTCTCGCCCGAGGCCTATGCGACGTCGCTGGCCAGCTACAACGCCGAGCGGCTGATCGTCACCGGCCTGACCGCGCCCAAGGGCCTGCAGTACGGCCTGTCGGGCATCGACGGCACCCGCAAGGGCGTCACCGGCAAGGTCGCCTGGCGCGTGGGCTTCAACAAGATCGAAGCCGGGCTCTGGCTGGAGGACGACGACTATCACCGCACCCAGGCGCGCTACAATGTGCAGAACGGCAATCCCGACGGCGCGCCGCTGTTCAACGAGCCGGTCCACCTGCAGCGCAACTATGTCTCGACCCGCCAGACCACCCAGTTCTTCCTGAAGGACACGCTGAGCCTGGTCGACGACAAGCTGAAGGTCGAKCTGGGCTTCAAGGCCACCGACATCGACTACAAGATCACCGGCTATCGCAATCCGCTCGACTACATCAACCAGCGCAAGCCGACCCTGACGGCCAACTGGAAGGACGATTTCCTGCCGCAGGTCGGGGCGGTCTACAGCCTCAACAGCCGCGACCAGATCTTCACCTCCTATTCGGAGAACATGGCCCTGCCCCGCGGCGCCGATGACGTGTTCTCGGCCGCCAGCCCGACGATCGCGGCGCCCAAGCCGGAAACCTCCAAGAACCTGGAGCTGGGCTATCGCGCCAACCGCCCGACCTTCAACGCCTCGGTCGTGGCCTACAAGACGACCTTCAAGAACCGCCTGCAGCAGTTCAACACCGAGGTGCCCGGCGGCGGCGGAACGGTGGAGAGCTTCTTCCAGAACGTCGGCGCGGTCGACGCCCACGGCGTCGAGTTCAGCGGCCAGTGGAAGCCGGACCTGCTGGGCGGCAAGATCTATTTCAACGCCAACGCCTCGTACAACAAGTCGAAGTTCCAGGACGACGTCTTCAACTACCGCGCCAGCGCCACGGCCGCGCCGATCACGCTGCTGACCAAGGGCAAGGCGGTGCCGGACTTCCCCGAATGGCTGTTCCAGGGCGGGGTGACGGTCGAACCGGCTGACGGCTTCGTGTTCAACGTCTCGGCCCGTCACATCGACGACCGCTTCACCAACTTCGTCAATAACGAGACGACCAAGGGCTACACCATCGTCAACGCCTACCTGGACCTGGGCGACGGGTTCGGGGCGGGTCCGTTCGAGCAGGTCAAGGCGCGGGTCAATGTCGATAACATCTTCGACAAGGACTATCTGGGCACGATCAGCACCACGGTGAACACGCCGGCCAGCTTCAGGCCCGGCTCGCACCGGACGATCCAGTTCACGCTCTCCGCCGACTTCTAGATCCACGATCCGGCCGGTCTCTGATGAGGCCGGCCGGACAGTTTCGAGTACCCCGATGACCCGTCCCCTGCTCCTGACCGCCGCCGTCGCGGCCCTGGCCTTCGCTTCCGCCGCCGCCCCTCCGGCTTGGGCCGCCGAGACCGACGCCTCGGCCCGCAAGATCCACGAGGGCCTGCTGACCCTCGACACCCATCTGGACACCCCGGCCAATTTCGGCCGGCCGGGCTGGGACATCCTGGACCGTCATGACGCGGCCAAGGACGGCTCGCAGATCGACTATCCGCGCATGGTCGAAGGCGGACTGGATGGCGGCTTCTTCGCCATCTACACGCCCCAGGGGCCGCGCACGCCCGAGGCCACCCGCGCCGCCCGCGACGGGGCCCTGATCCGCGGCGTCGAGATCCGCGAGATGGTCGCCAAGCACGGCGACAAGTTCGGCCTGGCCCTGAAGGCCGATGACGCCGCCAAGATCGCCGCCAGTGGCAAACGCGTCGTCTTCATGAGCATCGAGAACAGCTACCCGATCGACGGCGACGTCACCCTGCTGTCCAGCTTCTACGCCCTGGGCGTCCGCATCTCGGGCCTGGCGCACTTCAAGAACAACGACATGGCGGACAGCTCGACCGACAAGCCGGAGTGGCATGGCCTGTCACCGCTGGGCAAACAGTTCGTGGCCGAGGCCAACCGACTGGGCATGGTGCTGGACGGCTCGCACTCGTCCGACGAGGTGCTGGACCAGCTGATCGCCCTGTCCAAGACCCCGGTGATCCTGACCCACTCGGGGGCCAAGGCGGTGTTCGACCACCCCCGCAACGTCGACGACGCCCGCATCAAGGCCCTGGCCGACAGCGGCGGGGTCATCCAGGTCGACGCCTATTCCAGCTACCTGATCGACACGCCCAAGAACCCCGACCGCGAGGCCGCCATGGCC
>NZ_JBFTZS010000193.1:0-2500 GCF_056406675.1 Caulobacter sp. P1_B12_2
TGTCGGCGGAGGCGGCTATCTATCCAACCTCGAATTCCGTGTCAAACCGTTTTTCAACAAAACCGCTCGAACCAACCCACCAAACCAACCCAAAGGCAAATCCAGTAGACCGTGGCGACCTTCTAGAGAAGAGCGCCAATCAAGTCAAGAAGAAAATCCGAAGATCAACAACTAGACTTGAGAGAACCTGGATCGAACTCTTGTGAACTCTTCACCAAACCCTCCGGAGCCGCGCCTTCTAAGGAAAGACAAACTCCGTGTCAATCTCGAAGTTCGCTGAAGTTCAGCAACTCATCGAGACCGAATACTTCACCGAACTTTGGAATTCTTGCGAACTCTTCCCTTCGGCGAGGAGTGGCGCTTCTAGTGAAGCATCACCCGCAAGTCAACCGCCTCGTTTTTCGATCCTCTCAAAGGGCAAAAGCCGCAGCGAAGAGACAAAAAGGGATCCCTGGGCTGCCGAGGCTGCCCGCCTGGATCCGTTACCGAGTCGATTGGAGCGCGGAAACTAACGAAACCAGCCGAAGAAAGCAAGAGCCTTGCGGTTCCTGCCCTGCGGGCGCGATCGCGTTTCCGAGCGAGGGGCGGATATAGGCGTGTGACGACGCGGTGACAACCCCTCTCCGGTTGAATCCCGATCCAGCGGCTTGGGCTTTTCGCGGCCTGGGCCTTGGCGGCTGGGCGCCGCGTCCTTCGGTCGCTTTCGCCGGCCGAGATAAGGGCCCACCAGGTCGACGGGGATTCGCCTCGGGCAGTCGCCTAGCGCCACGACTGGCGGGAAGGCCCCCTCCCCCGCAGGTGACTCGCCGACTCGCCGGGCCCGGGATCCTTCGCGAAATCCTGGAGTGAGAATCGCCGCCGCCCGCTCGTTTAGCCGCCCCTCATCACGCGCGCTGGCTTGGCGGTCGCCCTCCAACCGTCGACTGAAGCGAGAGACCACGTCCGATTCTTGCCGATCGGCGCTCGCGGTTGGGGAGGCCGGGCCGAGAATCGCCTGAGCTGGCCCATCGTCGGCGCTTCGGGAGGCGTCTTTGAGCCGAGCATTGTCGACGACTCTCCTCTAGCAGACGCGCGGGCCGGCGCCGAATCCCCCCGAAACTCGCTCCTTTCAGGGGCGCAGACGCCTCGCCTTAGGGGGCGAAGAGAGCGCGACCGCAAATTGCCCCGTCCCGAGGGGATGGATTCGGCGCGCACGATCCTCCAGGAGAGCGGAAGGTGCGCCGGATCATGACGGATTGCCGGGCGGCCATGCTGCTTCGGGCCTGGGCCGACGATCGCCACGCCCGAAGCGGCATTGCTGTCCGCCGAAGACGGATCTTGGCGCGTCGCGGCGGCAAGCTTCGTGGCGGACAGCGTCCTTCGGCGGCCAAGAGGCCGAACTTCATCGGGTTGAAAGCGATGGATCGGGCGTCGAGGGCGAAACCTGGAGCGCCGGCGCAGGCGGATTAGCCGCGGCTGGAAGCCGCCGAACGCCGCTAGCGGCCTTTTCGCCGCCGCTCAGACCGCTTCTCGCGGCGTCGCACAGAGCGGATCGGGCGCTTCCGCTGCAAAGGCGCGCCCTCGCGTAGAGCCACGCGGCGCCTCTGGGGCGCCGGGGCGCCGGCCGTCGCACGGACCTGGTCGCCCAGGCACACAGCCAAGCCTGTTCGCGGCCGGCGGGGTGACGCCCAAACGAAAATGGCCTCCCGAAGGAGGCCATTCTTGATTTTGGGTGCGGGGACAGGATTTGAACCTGTGACCTTCAGGTTATGAGCCTGACGAGCTACCGGGCTGCTCCACCCCGCGGCGAAGAGGGTAGTGTTGTTATCGTGATGCAGGGTTCATGGACTTTGAGCGTTTTGGCTCTTTGAAGCATCCTTTTAGCGGACCTGGCGGCGACCTACTCTCCCGCGCCTTGAGACGAAGTACCATTGGCCCTGGGGGACTTAACGACCGAGTTCGGAATGGGATCGGGTGGGGAACCCCCGGCATAGCCACCAGGTCAGCAAAAAGGATGCTGTCGGCGAGCTTTTGAGGGCTCGCCGAGCATTTTGTGAAGAAGACATCGCATGTCTGATTTGTTGTAAAGCTCAGTCATGGGTTTGACTGAAGAACGATCAAGCCTATCGAGCTATTAGTACCAGTAAGCTACACGCCTCACAGCGCTTCCACACCTGGCCTATCAACGTGGTGGTCTACCACGGCTCTCAGCGAGACCTTGTTTTGAGGTTAGTTTCCCGCTTAGATGCTTTCAGCGGTTATCTATTCCACACTTAGCTACCCTGCTGCACAGCTGGCGCCATGACAGGTCCACCAGAGGTGTGTCCATCCCGGTCCTCTCGTACTAGGGACAGATCCTCTCAAGTCTCGTACACCCACGGCAGATAGGGACCAAACTGTCTCACGACGTTCTGAACCCAGCTCACGTACCACTTTAATCGGCGAACAGCCGAACCCTTGGGACCTGCTCCAGCCCCAGGATGTGATGAGCCGACATCGAGGTGCCAAACTTTGCCGTCGA
>NZ_JBFTZS010000194.1:0-8171 GCF_056406675.1 Caulobacter sp. P1_B12_2
GGCCTCGACCGCCAAGGCCTCGGCGCGCGCGGTCGCCTCGGTGTCCTGGCCCCAGGTCTGCGCCTGGAAGATCTCCTCCAGCCGCGACAGGTCCAGCGCCTTGCGGCCGGTAACCTTGCCCGACCGCAGCGCCAGAGCCAGGACGGTCGAGCCCAGCAGGCCCGCGCCATAGGCCACGCCGGCCAGGGTGAAGTCGTCCATCGTCAGGGCCAGGGCTTCGACCGAGGCCAGGGCGGCCGGCGGCTGGGCGGTGTGGATCACGCCGCTGACCGGTGTCAGGTTCAGACCCAGTTCGGCCTTGGCCCAGTCCAGCATGCCGCCCCAGTCGCGCTTCTGGCGTTCGACCAGGGGCGTGGGATGGTCGGCCCAATAGCAGAGCAGGTCCGAGCCGGCGTAGGCGGCGACCTCGGCGGCCACCTCGGCCCGAGTCTCGCGGATGCGGTCGATGGCGGTGAAGGCCAGGCGGGTGGCCGGCATGGCCGTGCTGTCGATCACCTCGACCTGGGCGTCCCACTCGGCGGCGACCAACTGGGCCAGGACCAGGGTCGGCAAGACCAGGGGCGCCTTGGCGGGCGACTTGGGCGTGCGACCGTCCAACAGAACGGCGAAACCGCCCTCCACCTGCCCTGCGACGGCGGCCTTGTAGAAGCGGCGGGGGCGTTGCAGCAGATCGGGCTTGTCGGCCAAGGAGAACTTCTTTTCAGTCCGGACATCAAAACATCGGTTTCATCGCGTTGAATGGTCAAACAACGCCGCCGATGCAAGAGGACGCGTAGTTTGAACCTGCCTTCCAACGACATGATGGCGGCGATCGCCACGACCCGTTTCGGCCTCGGCGCGCGCCCGGGCGAGATCGACGCCGCCCGCGGCGACCCGCGCGGCTTCCTGACCGCCCAGATCCGGCCGGAGGGCGCCGACCAGCCCCAGAGCAACGGCGAGAGCGCGGCCCAACGCCTGGCCGAGTTTCGCGCCTATCGCGAACAGGCCCAGCTCGCCCGCAACGGCGGCCAGAGCCAGAACGCGGTCTTCAAGGCTTCCCAGAAGATGCTGCGCGACCAGACCGCGGGCGATTTCCTGGCCCGGGCCAGGCTGGGCGCGAACACCGACGCGGCCTTCCGCGAGCGTTGGGCCTTGTTCTGGGCCAACCATTTCACCGTCTCGGCCACCAGCATGGCCACCGGTTCGGTGGTCGGGCCGTTCGAACAGGAAGCCATTCGCCCCCACGTCTTCGGCCGGTTCGAGGACCTGCTGGTCGCGTCTTCCACCCATCCGGCCATGCTGATGTACCTGGACCAGGCCCAGTCCGTGGGTCCCGAAAGCCGCGCATCGAACTTCCAGCGCAAGAAGGGCGGCAAGGTCGGCGGCCTGAACGAGAACCTGGCGCGGGAGATCCTGGAGTTGCACACGGTGGGCGTCGGCGCCGGCTACAGCCAGGCCGACGTGACCGAGTTCGCCCGGACCATGACGGGCTTCAGCGTCGGCCGGCCCAAGGACCCGGTTCCGAACCAGTTCCTCTTCCGCGACAACGCCCACGAGCCCGGCGCGCGGATGGTGATGGGAAAGCGCTACCCGCAGAAAGGTCAGAACCAGGCCCTGGCGGTGATGCGCGACCTGGCCGACAGCCCCCAGACCGCTCGCCACCTCTCGACCAAGCTGGCCGCCCATTTCGTCAGCGACACGCCGCCGCCCGCCCTCGTGGCCAGGCTGGAGAAGACCTATCTCGACAGCGGCGGGCGCCTGGACGAGATGGCTCGCGCCTTGATCGCCGCGCCGGAGGCTTGGGATCCCGCCCCCGCCAAGTTCAAGACGCCCTATGAGTTCGCGATCTCGACCTGGCGGGCCGTGGACGCCGAACCGTCGGCGATCGGCAAGCTGGCGATGCTGACGGACCTGGGCCAGAAGCCGTTCTCGCCCCCCTCCCCCAAGGGCTGGGCAGACGACGCCCAGACCTGGTGCGCGCCCGACGCCCTGATCAAGCGCCTGCGGTTCAGCGAGGGCTTCGCGGCCGTCGTCGCTGACCGCCTCGACCCCAACCTCCTGGCCCAGACCGCCCTGGGCGCGCGCCTGACCCCGCCGGTCGCCAAGGCCGTCGCCCGGGCCGAGACCCGCCGCGAGGCCATGGCCCTGTTGTTGATGAGCCCGGAGTTCCAACGCCGATGAACGCTCAGCTTTCCCGCCGTTCCCTTCTGCTGCAGGCCGCCGGCCTGGGCGTCTCGGTCAGCTTCCTGGGCGGTTCGGCCTTCGCCGCCGCCGACGGACCTATGGCCAGGCGCAAGATGGTCGTGGTCATCTGCCGGGGCGGGATGGACGGCCTGACCGTCAGCCCGCCGGTCGGCGATCCTGACTATGCGGCCCTGCGCGGCGACGTCGCCGTGTCGGCCGACAAGGCGCTGAAGCTGGACGGAACCTTCGGCCTGCATCCTGCCCTGGAGTCGGTCCACGCCCTGGCGCTGAAGGGCCAGGCCCGCATCGCCCCGGCCATCGCCAGCCCCGACCGCGCCCGCTCGCACTTCGAGGCCCAGGACGTGCTGGAGACCGGCGCGGCCGAGGTCTACGGCGTCACCACCGGCTGGCTGAACCGCACGCTGGAGGTCATGGGACCGTCCAAGGTCGAGGGCCTGTCGGTGGGGGCCACGGCGCCGCTGATCCTACGCGGCAAGGTGCAGGCCGCCAGCTGGTCGCCGGGCAAAGGCGTCGACGAGACCGCCCGCCTGCCCACCCTGCTGCAGGACCTCTACAAGGCCGATCCGATGATGGGCCGGGCCTTCGCGCGCGGCCTGGAGACCGAGGCCATGGCCCAGGCGGCGATGACAGGCCTGAACCCCGCGCCGACGCCGGTCTCGACCGACGCGATGGCGATGGCGCCCCAAATGGCCGGCAAGGCGATGTGGCAAAACGCGGTGAACACCTCGGGCGCGACGCCTCAGGGGATGGCCGCGCCGGCCATGCCTCCGGGCGCTCAGGCGATCGCCGGCCAGCGGCAGGGCCGCGAAGCCGCCCGCAAGCTGGGTTCGACCCTGGCCGGCTTCATGGTCCAGCCCGGCGGCCCGCGCATCGCCGCCATCTCGCTGGACGGCTGGGACACCCACGCCGGCCAGGTCGGCCAGCTGAACACCCGCCTSTCCTATCTGGACGCCGTGCTGGACGGGCTGAACACCGGCCTGGGCGCCGAGTGGAGCAACACCGTGGTGGTAGCCGCCACCGAGTTCGGCCGCACCGCCCGGGTCAACGGCACCGGCGGCACCGACCACGGCACCGGCTCGACCGCACTGGTGCTGGGCGGCGGCCTCAAGGCGGGCGGCATCATCGGGGACTGGCCGACCCTGAAGCAGGACGCCCTGTTCGAGAACCGCGACGTGCGCCCCACCCTCGACATGCGCGGCCTGTTCAAGGGCGTCCTGGCCGAGCACATGGGCGTCGACCGCGCGGCTCTTGAGACCAAGGTGTTCCCCGACAGCGCGGATGCGAAGGCCGTGACGGGGCTGGTCTAGCCTCACCGCAAATCCACGATCACCTTCTCCAGCACCACGTTGTCGTCGAGGCGCCAGACCYTGACCACGCGCCGGCCGGCGGCGACGCCGTCGAAGCGCGCCTCCACCGTGTGGGCGTTGTTCTTGACCGCCTCGACCCAGGCCACCTGAGCCGGCGTCGCGGCCGCGCCGGCGGTCGGCAGCAGGCCGGCCGTCACGATCTGAACCGGACCCTCGTCGATGGAGACGCCGATCCTCATCCCGTGACCGCCGGTCGTGTCGAGGGTCGGCGCGAGGCGCAGCTTGACCGACACCGGACCGGATCGCGAAACCGAGACGCCGTACTCCAGCCGCACCCCGTCACCGTTGACGGTCGAAGGCCGCCCCTGCGGCAGGGCCACCACCGCGTCGCCCTGGCCAAGATCGGAGAGCACCGTCCAGGTCAGCCCCTTGCCGCCCACCGCGCGGTCGAACTTGGCGGCGTCGATCTCGACGACCTTCGGATCAGTCGGCTTCGACGGCGCGAACCGGATCGCGGCCTTCAGGCGCTCGGGCGGCGTGTCGGCCGACACGCGCATGACGCTGGGCATGGTCTGCTGGCTGGGGTCGTTCCAGATCACATAGCTCATATGGACCTGGTTCATCATGCCGGCCCACTTGCCGCCGTTGCGGGCGTGATAGTCCGCCGTCAGGTCGGCGTCGCGCTTGAACGCGGCCTCCACCTGGGCGGCGAAATAGTTGGCGCGCGCGTCGTTCTTCGAGGCCAGACGCCGGTTCCAAGCGGTGGCGTAGTACATCTCGTAGAGGTTGGAGAAGGCCAGGACCGGATACTCGACCAGTTGGAAGTAGGCCTCTCGCTGATCGGGACGCAGGCGCGTCCTGATCGCCTCGACCTTGCCGACCAGCGCGCGCCAGTCCTCGACCATGCCGCCGAATTCGCCGCCGTCCAGCACCGGACCCATGCCGTCGCCGAGCGCGAAGGTGTCCTGGTCGATCRACTCGGGCTTACGGCGCGAGGCGTAGGTTCCGTAGGTCGCCATGACCTCGCCGATCTCCGCGCCCAGCTCAAGCCCGAAGGYCTCGCCGGCCCACTGGCGCGGATAGGCCTCCAGGGCCCGGGGCGTCATCGCCTCGGGGTTCCAGGCCATGCGCATGAAGAAGTCGAGCGGGTACTCCAGCGGCTTGATGTCGCCGACATTGACGATCCACAGGTTCCGCGCCCCGCGCTCGTAGGCCAGGTTCATCTGCTGCCAGGTCTTGGCCACCTGGTTGGTGTTGATCCACTTGTAGTTCCGCGGCCCGCCCACATAGTCGAAGTGGTAGTAGACGCCGTAGCCGCCGGGGCGATCCAGCGCGTCCTTGCCGCCCAGCGAGGCCGCCACCGGCAGCCGCCGGATCTGGCCCCAGTTGTCGTCCGAGAACAGCAGGGTCACGTCGTCCGGCACCCGCATGCCGTGGTCGTAATAGTCCTGCACCTCCTTGTAGAGCGCCCAGACCTGGGGCGTCTGCTCGGGCGGCTTGCCGGTCACCTCGGCGATGATCTTGCGCTGGTCGGCGACCACCTTTTCCAGCAACTGCGTCGCCGTTCCCTCGGCCATCGCCTCGTCGCCGTCGCCGCGCATGCCCACCGTCACCAGGCTCTCGTAGGGCGCGCCGTCGCCCTTCGACATCATCCGCTCGATGCCGCCGCGCCAGAAGGCCCGCAGGTTGTCGCCGTTGGTCGCGTAGTCCCAACGGCCTCCCCTTTCTTCCTTAGGGGGGACGCCCTTGTCGGTGTTGCGGTGCCACTCGGCCTGGGCCCGGGTCATCGGCTCGTGGTGCGAGCTGCCCATGACGACGCCCATCTGGTCGGCCAGCACCTTGTTGCGCGGGTCGTCGTCGTTGAAGGCCTTGGGCGCCCACATGGCCGGCCACAGGTAGTTGCCCTTCAGGCGCAGGGTCAGCTCGAAGACGTGGGCGTAGAGATCCGCGTTGATCCCGCCGAACTTCGCCTTGGCCCAGCCGCTGAACGCCGGGTCCTCGTCGTTGATGAAGAAGCCGCGATACTTCACCCGGGGATGATCGGCCCGGGCGCCGGCGGTCAGGAACAGGTCGCGCTTCTTGGCCACCGGCACGTCGGCCCACCAGGCCCAGGGCGAGACGCCGATCCGCTCGGACAGATCATAGGCCCCGAAGACCGCGCCGCGCCGGTCGGCGCCGACGATGACCAGGGCGCGGGGGACGCCGGCGACGGGGTGCTCGACCACCACCTGTCGGAAGCCCTCCCATTGGCCCGCCAGGTCCTCGACCTTCAGCTTGCCGCTCTTGACCAGGCCGTCGATCACCGGACTGGCGCCCAGCACGCCGACGATCACCGTCGGGCCATTGGCCTTGGAAAGATCGGAAAGCCTGACCGCCTCGCCGCCGCCGACTCTGCCGAGGTCGCCGCGCAGGCCCTCGGCCGCGAGCCGCACAGCCGGATCGGCCGTCGGATCCACATAGACGGACGCGGGACGTCCGCCCTGGATCAAGGCCAGGCTCGTGGGCTTGCCCGTCGCGCAGACGCTGACAGGCGTGTCGCAGGCGAAGGCCGTCGGCGCGGCCAGAAGCGCGAGAACGAGGCTCAGCACGCCTCGAGACAGAAAGGGATGGATCCGCACGCTTCCTCCGAGGCCTGATCAGCCCGGAGGCGTGTCGGCCAATTATGATCTGACCAATCAAGTCCAGAGGTCAGACCATATCAGCGCGCGTGGATCGTACAAGGCGCGACGGGGTCTTACCCCGCCGCGTTCAGCTTGCGCTCGACCGCCTCGACCAGTTCCTTGACGTCCTGGTGCTTGCCGTTCTTGAAGGCGATCCGCGTACCGGTCTTCAGCGGTCCCATCAGGGGTCCGTCGGTCGGCACCGGCGCGAAGCTGAGGATCTCGACCGTATTGATCGAGACCGGCGAGTCGTCGGGACGTGTGAAGCTCACGAACGCCATGAGAAGCCCTCCTCAAGGTTGAGGCCAGAGCTTTTCACAGCCGACAAGGGTGCTCAAGCGTTAGCGGCGCTTGACCTGCCGCCGGGCGAACGGATCCTGGTCGGCCTCGTCTTCCGAGAAACCGAACTTGGCGAAGCCGGCCTTCAGTTCGGGGCTGATCGGCGCCTCGATGAACAGCATGCCGACCGAAGGGTGCGGCAGCATCACCGAACGGGCGTGAAGCTGCAGCTTGAGCCCCTCCGACAGCTGGGTCGATTTCTCGTCGCTGTATTTGGGATCGCCCAGGATCGGATGGCCGATCGCCTTCATGTGGGCGCGCAGCTGGTGGGTGCGGCCGGTGTGGGGGCGCAGGGCCATGAAGGTGACRCGAGGCCCCGCGCGGCTGATCGAGACGAACTCGGTCTCGGCAGGTTGGGCGTCCTGGTCCTTGGGCTCGGCGGGCACGACAAGTTCGCGGTCGCCGACGCCGCGCTTGGCGAGGTGCAGCTCGATGACGCCCTCGACCGGGTGCGGATTGCCCTGGACTATTGCCCAATAGGTCTTCTGCGCCTTGCGCTTGGCGAACGAGCCCGACAGGCGCGCCGCCGCGGCCGGGGTCTTGCCCAGCAACAGCACGCCGGAGGTGTCTCGGTCCAGGCGGTGGACCAGCCGGGGCCGGTTGACCCCCTCGCCCCAGGCGCTGAGCAGCTTGTCGATGTGGTGGGTGGTCTTGGTGCCGCCCTGCACGGCCAGGCCTGCGGGCTTGTTCAGCGCCAGGACTTCCTCGTCCTCGTACAGCACCAGCGACTTGGCGAAGGCGATGTCGCGCTTGGACAGCTCCTGCTTGGCGTCCGGATCGGGCGCGTCGGGCAGCGGCGGCACGCGCACCTGACTGCCGGCCGCCAGCTTGGTGTCGGCCTTGACCCGCGAGCCGTCGACCCGGACCTGGCCCGAGCGGAACAGCTTGTTGAGCTGGATGTGGTTCAGGTGCGGCCAGCGGCGCTTGAACCAGCGGTCCACCCGGACCCCGTCCTCGCCGTTGTCCACATAGAGAGTACGAACTTCTTTCATGCCGCGAAGATCCTGCGGGCGATCAAGAGGCCCGCGAAAAGGGCCGCCACGGACAGGATCACGCTGGCGGACGTATAGGTAAAGGCCTGGGCGTAGGCGCGCTTCTCGATCATCAGCGCGGTCTCCAGCGAAAAGGCCGAAAAGGTGGTGAAGCCGCCCATGACGCCGACACCGAGCAGGACTCGCCAGTGTTCTTGTTGCGCGCCGCCCCGCAGGGCCAGCCAGGCGGCCAGCAGCCCCATCAGCAGCCCGCCCGTCAGATTGACGACGAAGGTGCCGTAGGGCCAGTTCGATCCGAACAGGCGCAGGGCCTGGACGCCCACCAGATAGCGAGCGACGGAGCCAAGGGCGCCCCCGGCGGCTACAAGGAGGAGTTTGATCATCGCGCCCTTATGCGCCGGGCGGCCGCGAACGCCAAGCCGCGCCTGACGTCGCACTCGCCGGTGACGGCGCGATTGCCACTCAAGGTAACCTTAGGTAGTATCAACTTCGACCTCGGAGTCGCCGGGACCCAAACTGATATTCGACCATAAGTAGCAGCCTTAAAAACATGCATTTCGACGTTTAGTAGGATCGCAGTAACCTCGTTTGAAAACCGTGTTCCTGCACCGAGCGTTAAGGCTGTAGAGGGCATCTTATGGGCTCCTCCCGCGCCAAGGCCAACATGCCCTTCGATATGAGCCATAGCG
>NZ_JBFTZS010000195.1:0-8094 GCF_056406675.1 Caulobacter sp. P1_B12_2
GCCCGATCAGGGGGCACGCCGCATGGGCACGTCCCCGGCTAGCCGCCCTTCACGTCCTTGGCCGCTCGCGACAGCTGCACGAACTCCGCGCGCAGGCCGTAGGGATCCTCACCCCGCGCGCCCTGGGCCAGGTTGGTGACCGCGTCCCAGTCGAAGTCGGCGCCGACCCAGGGATCGCCGCGCAGCTTTTGGCCATAGGCGGCCACAGCCACGGCGAAGCGGGTGGCTTCTGGCGCGGCGGCCAGGCTGGTTCGAACGTCGCCGGCCCCGATCGGTCGCTCGATCAACTTCGAGGTCGAACCGCCCGGCGGCTTGTAGCGGATCTTCAGGAAGGCCAGCTCGCTCCCGCCGCTCGCCGGCGGCGGCTTGGCGCCGTAGCGCAGCGGATCGGACGAGGGCGTGGCCCCGACCGGGGTGATCTCGTAGATCGCCGTCACCGCCGCGCCCGAACCCACCTCGCCGGCGTCGACCTGGTCGTTGTTGAAGTCCTCGCGATTCAGCAGCCGGGTCTCGTAGCCGATCAGCCGGTACTCGCTGACCTTGGCCGGGTTGAACTCGACCTGGATCTTCACGTCGTCGGCGATGGGAAACAGGGCGGCGTCGAAGTCGTCGCGCAACAGCTTGCGGGCTTCCTGCAGGCTGTCGACATAGGCCGCCGTCCCGTTGCCGTTCTGGGCCAGGGCCTGCATCATCGTGTCATTGTAATTGCCGCGCCCGAAGCCGTAGACCGACAGATAAACGCCGCTTTTGCGCTGGTCGGCCACGAAGTCCTTCAGGCGCGCCGGCTCGGCGATGCCGACGTTGAAGTCGCCGTCGGTCACCAGGATCACCCGATTGACCGCCTTGGGGTCGAAGTTCTGCTTGGCCAGGTCGTAGGCCAGCTTCAGCCCCTGGCCGCCCGCGGTCGAACCGCCCGCGTGCAGGGCCGTCAGGGCGCAGCGCATCTTCAGCTTGGAGCGTCCGTCGGTGGGCGACAGCACGGCCCCGGCCGAACCGGCATAGGCCACCATCGACACCCGGTCCTGGGGCCGCAACTGGTCGATCAGCACGTTCAGCGCCCTCTGGGCCAGCGGCAAGCGGTCGGGGCCTGACATCGAGCCCGAGGTGTCGATCAGGAACACCAGGTTCAGCGGCGGCTGGCCGGCCCGTGGCGCGGCGTAGCCCTGGACGCCGATGTGCAGCAACTGGCGGTCCTTGGACCAGGGGGAGGGCACGACGGCCACGGTCGCCTTGAATGGCGGCTCCTTGGCGGTGGGGCGGGTGTAGCCGTAGTCGAAATAGTTCACCAGCTCCTCGACCCGCACGGCGTCGCGCGGCGGCGCGGCCCCCTCGTTCAGGAACCGGCGGACATTGGCGTAGGCGGCGGTGTCGACATCGATCGAGAAGGTCGAGACCGGCTCCTCGGCCACGCGCTTGACCGGATTGGCCGCCGCGCCGGGGTATTTCTCGGTGTCGCGGACGGGGGGCGTGAAGCTGGGGCGAACGGAGGGGAGGGCGCCGATGTCCGACGCGCTGCTGTAAGCCATCGAGGCCGGCGGCGGGGGAGGCGGCGGACCGGCGAATCGTTCCTGGACCGGCGGGATCGGCAGCCGGGGTGGCGCGACGCCTGTCGGCGCGGTCTGTATCGTGGTCGCCCGCTTCCGAGCCTGGGCGAGATAGTCTCCGCCGTCCCGCGACACATAGCCGAGGGCCGCGCAGGCCTCGGGCGTCACGACCCCGTCGCCGGGCGACGGTGAGGCAAGGCTCGGGGCGCTCGTGGAACTGGCGATCAAGAGCGAAAGAGCGGTGGAGCCGAGGACACGAACGAGACCTGACGCCATGATCTTAAATCCTCCCAGGGTTGCGGATCATGCTGGCGCGCCCCGTGTGGCGAAAGCGGGGCCGTGACTGAAAACCTAGGGATTCCCCTGAGACGAGAATCCTTCTGTGGGCATCTTCGTGACGGTCTCGCGAACGTCGTTCCATGAGCTTGACAGTCCTTACGGCCAAGCACATGAGTGATTTGGAAATCATGGTTAACGGCGTGCTGAGGGGGAGCGATGCACGAGACCAGCAATGCTGTTTCTCATCTCGCCACCCTCAAACGAGGGCTGGCCTATCTGGTCGATCATCGCGCGACGCTGATCCGGCGTATCCCGGTGGGCGCCGTGGTCGCGGCCGTGGTGATTCCCCTCGTCGGGTGCGACGCCGGGCCCAGCTTCTGGTTCCACAAGCGCGCCTCGGCTTGCCCGCGTCCGCAGGCCGCGCAGGGCGTTTCCGGCCAGTTCAATCAGCAGCAGCAGGAAATCCGCGCCCTGCGGCAGGGCGGCTTCCGCGGCGACTTCTTCGCCCAGCTCGAACTGGCGCGTCGCTACGAGGGTCAACGCGCGGTCGATAAGAACCTCGAGGATCCCGTCGAGGCGGCGGTCTGGTACGCCATGGCCCTGGCCAATTCCGGCGGCTATTCGCCGATCGCGGCCTACGAGCGCCGCAACGGCAAGGACCAGGGGCCGCTGTCGCGATTCGACGATTGCCGGGCCTTCGAGCGGCACGCCGCCTACGGCGCCCTGGATCGCCTACTGTCGCGCATGTCGACCGAGGAGCGCGAAAAGGTTCGCAACCGGGTCATCTACATCCTTTCCACCGAGGGGGCCGACGGCTACCGGGCGCTGGCGCGGATGCACGACGGCTTCTTCGGTCCGTTCGGCGAGCCGTCCGACAATCTGCAGGCCATCGAGGCCTACGGCTCGCCCAAGCGCACCGGCGCGCCGGCCGCGCTGGACCTGTTCCGCCGCAACGACGTCGACGCCTATCTCTACAATTACCTGGCCGTGCAGACCGGCGACGTGTCGGCCTATGTGATGCTGAAGGACTTCGAGCGCTCGTCGCCGCAGCGCGCGTCCTATGGCGGCTTCGTCGAGACCAAGGCCAAGCGCTGGATTCCGCCCTACGAGTTCTATCCGCCGGAATCGCCGGATTCGGGCGTGCCGCATTCGGACGAGAGCGATCCGTCGGGCGACGCCAAGGAAGCGGCCCTGGCGCGGCTGAACGAGCTGCCGTTCGTGCACATCGGCGAGGCCTTGAGCTATCTGCGGGTGATCCCGTCGCCGGTGCTCGACGAGCGCATGCTCAGCGTCAACGACGCCCAGACCTTCCAGGCCATGATCGGCCGGCCGATCACCGGCCGCCTCAGCGGCGTCGAGAAGGTGCGCGCGGTCCAGTACGCGGCGGTCAACGGCTCGTCCAAGGCCCAGCTGGTCCTGGCCGTGATGTATTCCGAGGGCGTGGGCGTCCCGCGCGACTACGCCCGGGCCTATCACTGGTACGAAGAGGCCGAGCGCCAGGGGTCGGCCGAGGCCAAGTACGCCATGTCGACCTTCTTCTCGCTGGGCCTGCAGGGCGTGGCGGACCAGGACCGGGCCAAGGCCGTGGTCTACCAGCTGGACGGGGCGCTGGCGGGCTTCAAGCCGTCGGTGTGGCGGCTGCAACAGCTGCTCTCCCAGGTCTCGCGGCCGCCGCGCGCCGCCGGCGAGCCTCGGCCTCAGCCCTATGCCGAAAGGGACTATCGATGATCCGCCTCCGCACGCTCGTCGCGGCCCTGGCGGCCTGGACCATGGTGGTTGGCGGCTTGGCGCTCGGCGTCGCGCCGCAGGTCGCCGTCGCGGGATCGCCCGACGCCAAGATCGATCAGCAGATCCGTCCCTGCTTCGGCCTGCTGCTGCAGCCGAACCTGTCGACCGGCTGTCGGGTCAAGCACTACCGCAAGCACAAGCCGCGCTACGGAACGGGCTATGGCTACGGCCAGGGCGGGCGCTACCGCACCTCCGTCGACTGCGACCGGGCCTATCCGGGCGAGGTCAACGAGGTGCTGGAGCGACTGTATGACGGCGACACCCTGACCCTGCGCTCGCGCGGCGGCGGGGCCTGCATCGACTCGCTGAACATCACCCGCTCGGTGACCATCGTCGTCGACGGCTACGTGCCGTCGCGCGGCCGTCCGATCCTGGTGGCGCCGGTCGACCAGCCCTGCATCCGCATCGCGCCCGGCGTGGAATACGTGGTCATCGACGGCCTGGGCATCGACGCCCTGCGCGCAGGATCGGCCTCGTGCATCACCGGACGCGCCACCGAGCTGGCCTTGAAGAACGTGGTGATCCGCTACGACGGCGACGGCTCGGCCCTGGACCTCGGCGAGAGCCGCCTGGAGGTCGTCAACACCACCTTCATCGGCCGCACCCGCCAGGCGGTGGTCAAGTCGACCGGCACGGTGATGGCCGACAATGTCGAGATCGCCGCCACCGCCATCGGCGCGGCCTTGGAGGCCGGCGACGACAGCCGCATCCGCGACATGCGCATCATCCGCCTGGGCGACTGGACCGGCTCGAGCCGCAGCCGCAACTCGGCCGGCTTCGTACTGGCCGGCATGAACCGCTCGCAGCTGGTGCAGATCGAGGGCCTCTATGTCGACGGCTTCTCCCGCGGCATCTATGTGGGCGGCGGCGACGAGGCGACCTTGCTGCGCCCCGTGGTCCGCGACAGCGACTGGGCCGTGGTGGTCGAGAACGCCGACGTGCGGGTGCTGGAAGGCAAGCTGGAAGCCACCGACGTCGGCGTCTATGCCGGCTCGGGCACGGTCTACGCCTCCGAAAACGCCATCGCCGGCGTGATGCGGGCGGGTCTGTTCGCCGACAACGGCGCCCAGGTGCGGGCCCGCGACAACCGGGTCTACGCCAAGCCCGGTGGTTGCGAGGCGCTGATCACCGGCTATTTCGACGGCAAGCTGACCTGTCAGCCTTGGTTCGAGGGGCCGGAGCTGTTCCGCACGCCTCGCGACCGGGCGCGCCAGGACTTCGACGGCTATTGGCCCTCGACGATCGTCACGGCCGGCGTCGCCGCGCCGGCGCTGGCCGGTGGTCCCATCGACCCGCTGGACGCCTCGGCCGCCGCCGGCGGGCCGGTCGGTCCGGGTTCGCCGCAGCCTTATGTCCCGCAAGGGGGAATCTCGCGATGAGCAAGCTCGCCACCGGCCTGATGGCCGTCTTGATCGCCTCGACCAGCCTGGTCGGCGCCGCCTCGGCCCAGGACCGCGGTCCGCCCGGTGGCGGCGGCGGCTCCGGCCGTCCCATGCCCTGCGGCGCGCCGCTGACCGGCGAGGCGCCCGACGTCATGACCTATGACCGCGCCACCGGCACCCAGGTGTTCGTCGGCGGCAAGGGCCAGACCGAGGTCAGCGCCTTCAACCGCGAGACCGGTTCGTCGGCCGCCCTGCGCGGCGACCTCAGCCGGCCCGGCGTCACCGAGTCCTGCGCCGTCGACAAGCTGTCGGGCGACGCCTACCGGGTCAATTCCCAGGGACCGGGCGACATGGCGGTCAGCGGCCGCACAGGCCGCACCGGCGAGCGCTGGGCCTACCGCGCGCCCGACGGCTCGACCCAGTATTGGGACCCGCGCGACGATAACCGTTGCTTCCGCGAGGGGCTGGGCCTGGGACCGAACGGCGCCCTGCCTTCAGGGCCGCGGCCGGAGTCGCGCGACGGTCGCTCGGGATGCTGAGGACGGGCCTGCTGTTGGGCGGATTGCTGCTGGCGCTGAGCGCCTGCGGACCGCGCTATTCCTACTATCCGCCGAACGGGGGTCCCCCGGCGATCCCGGTGGATCCCTCGCGCGTCACCCCGCCGCCGCCTCCGGTGGACGTGATCCGACCGAAGGTCTGAGCACCCGAAACCCGCTCCCAGGGGGAGGGGGTTTCCTAGGGCGCCACCGTCGGCAGGAACTTCGGCTCGATCCGCCGATGTGTCGCCTGTTCGTAGGCGTATCCCAGGCTCAACAGCCGCGCTTCGCTCCAGGCCGGTCCGATGAAGCTGAGCCCCACCGGCAGGCCGCCGACGTCGCCCATCGGCACGGTCAGGTGCGGATAGCCGGCCACGGCGGGCAGGGTGGTGGACGAGCCGCCGTAGTGGTCGCCGTTCAGCGGGTCGATGGTCCAGGCCGGACCGGTGGTCGGCGCGACGATGGCGATCGCGCCCGTGTCCTTGAGGATCCTGTCGATGCCCTCGGGACCGGCCAGGCGTTTGCCGTCAGCGACGGCCTTGATGTACTCCGGATCGTCATAGCCCTTGGTGGCCTGCGCCTTCTCGAAGCTCTCCTGGCCGAACCATTCCAGCTCCTTGGGTGTCGCCTTGTTGAAGGCGATCAGGTCGGCAAGCGTGCGGGTCTTGACCTTCATGGGGTCGGTCGAGGCCAGGTAGGCGTTCAGGTCGACCTTCAGCTCGGTGTAGAGCACCACGCCCTCGGCCTTGCCGATCGGACCCTCGTCGAAATCCTTGACCTCGACCAGCGTCGCGCCTTGGGCCTTGAGGTCGGTCAGCGCCCGCTCGAACACCGCGTCCGTGCCGGGCGAATAGCCGGTGTAGAAGCGGGCGACGGCCAGGGTCACGCCCTTCAGCGCATTCTTGTCCAGGCCCTTGGYGTAGTCGGTCTTGCGGGCGTCGGCCTCGCGGGTGGCTGGATCGGCCGGATCGGAGCCGGCGATGGCGGTCAGCACCAGGGCCGCGTCGGTGACTGTGCGGGTCATCGGGCCGGCGGTGTCCTGGCTGTGGCTGATCGGAACGATGTGGGTGCGCGAGACCAGGCCGACGGTGGGCTTCAGGCCGACCAGGCCGTTGATGGCGGCCGGGCAGGTGATCGAGCCGTCGGTCTCGGTGCCGATCGCCGCCGGGGCCAGGCCCGCCGCCACCGCCGCCCCCGAGCCGCTGGACGAGCCGCAGGCGCTGCGGTCCAGCACATAGGGGTTGCGCACCGTGCCGCCCACCGGGCTCCAGCCGCTGATCGAGTGGTTGGAGCGGATGTTGGCCCATTCCGACAGGTTGGTCTTGCCCAGGATCACCATGCCGGCGTCGGTCAGCCGCTTGACCAGCGGGGCGTCTCGGTTGGTGACATTATCCTTCAGCGCCAGGGAGCCGGCGGTCGTGGCGGTGTCGTCGGCGCTCTCGATATTGTCCTTCAGCAGGATCGGCACGCCGTGCAGCGGCCCGCGGACCTTGCCGGCCTTGCGCTCGGCGTCCAGCGCCCGGGCGTCGGCCAGGGCGTGCGGATTCAGGGCGATGACGGCGTGGAGCTTGGAGTTGTGGATGTGATAGGCCCAGAGCAGGAACAGGGTCTGGTTCTTCGCGGTGGACTTGCCGCGGCTCAGGAGAGCCTGCGTCTCGGTGATCGAACCGCCACGCGGCATGATTATGTCGGAGGCGCCCGGCGCCGTCAGTGACTTGAGGAACTCGTCCGGCGTCTTGGCGTCCATGGCGATCGAGTTGGCGGGGTCCGGGGCCGCCAGTGAAGGCGTCGCGCAGGCCAAGAGTGCGGCTATCGCGCCGCCGATCAGCAAGGTCTTCCGAGTCACGCGTCTTCCCCCAACTTGGCCAGCCCTCAGATGAACACCGCGACGTTCTGGCGCGCAACGATCAACGGCGTTCCGGCCCCGTCCCAGAGCGTCATGTCCTGGGTCGAGTAGCCGTCGCCGATGGTTTCCGCCCGGCTGCGCAGCAGACGCCAGCCGTCGTCGTGTTCGCCGGGCAAGCCCACGATGTCGAGGGCCCAGGTCATGGTCGAGATCGGGCCGAAGGTCGGGAACAGGGTCATGGCGGGCGGCGGCGGGGTGTCGGCCAGGGCGACCAGGGCCGACAGCGAGCGGGCGGCCGGGTCGCGGTGGCGGATCCACAGCAGATATTCCGGCGCGCCGCCCGACAGCGGCCGTGCGCCGCCGGCCATACGCACCTCGAACTGGCCCGTGAAGTTGGGGCCGCCGCGCTCGCCGGGGAAGAAGGGCTCGCACGCCTCGGGGCGGGCGACGGCCGGGCAGGGGACCTCGCTGTAAGCCACCACCGACGTCCGCGCCGCGCCGAAGGTCAGCACGCCGTGCGTGGCCACGCCCTGTTCGCCCAGCAGGTCGACGGCGACGAACAGGGTCGACTTGCCCTGGCGCAGCGGCTTGACCTGGATCGACAGTTCGCCCGCCGCCGGCCCGACGAAGGCGAACTGGGCCGAGCGCAGGGGCGGGGCCTCCGGGAAGGTCCGCTGGGCCGCCTCGACGCACAGCGCCGCGCTGAGGCCGCCATAGGT
>NZ_JBFTZS010000196.1:0-8086 GCF_056406675.1 Caulobacter sp. P1_B12_2
GCGGCGACTGGATCAACGCCATCCGTCCGGTCTGTCAAAGCTGGAACCCCGCCACCAGCACCGCGGGGCAGCCTCGAAACGGTCCGATCCAGGGCGTCGCCGGGGGCGGCGAGGGCGTGGCGATCTGCCCGCGGGGCTCGGCTGTCAGCGGCATCGAGATCCGTCACGTGACCCAGGGCGAGACCGTGATCCTGCAATATGTCGCGCCGCAATGCCGGACCATTCCGCCGCCGCGGGACATCGTCGAGATCGGCCGCCTGCAATTCGGCCCGGGCGGCTCGCCGATGCCGAGTTCGGGACCGACCTTCTACGGCTGCGGTCCGCGCGAGCTGGCGATCGGCATCTCGGTGGCCGTCGGCGAGGCGCATGTCGCCGAGGTTCGTCCCCAATGCCGGTTCGCTCCCGGCCCGTCGCCCCAGATGACGAGCCGCGACACGGGACACGGGACCAGGCTCTACACCGGCCCGACCATCCGTACGGCCAGCGGGGACGACGTCAGCCTCGATTTCTGCCGCGAGTTCGGGACCAACTGCGGCCAGGCCGCCGCCAACGCCTTCTGCCGTGCGCATGGCGAGTTGGTGGCGACGACGTTCGCGCCGGCGTCGCGGATCGGCGTGACGGCGGTCATCGCCAACGGTCGCATTTGCGGCCCTAGCTGCGACGGCTTCAGCAGCATCGAATGCGGCAAGATGGCCGCGCCAGGGTCGGTGTTCACGCCGCGCCCGCCGCTGTCGGTGACGCCCTCGCCGGCGCCGTCACCATCCCCCGCGCCCGCGCCCGCGCCCGCGCCGGCGCCGGCTCCCCCGGCCACGACCCATGTGCCGGTGGCCCAGATGACGGGCGTCGTCTATCGGGATCCGAAGATCACCGCCGCCAACGGTGAAACCGCCGCCCTGGACTGGTGTCGCGACTACGGCGTCGATTGCGGCAAGCCCGCGGCCGACGCGTTCTGTCGATCGCAGGGCCATGCCCGCGCCGATCACATCCAGCCGCGGCCGGACATCGGCAAGACGGTGATCATCACCACCGGCGGGATCTGCAGCGATCCGACCTGCGACGGCTTTCGGCTGATCGAATGCGTCCGCGCCGGGGAGTAGGCCCGGAACGCAGACGCCCTACTTCGCCAGCCCGGACTTCTGCAAGGTCTTGTAGGCCTTGATCACCCGCTGGAGCTTGTGCTCGGCGCTGCGGTCGCCGCCGTTCATGTCGGGGTGGCAGCGCTTGAGCAGATCCTTGTACTTGGCGCGGATCGCCGCGCCGTCGGCGCCGGCTTCCAGGTCCAGGTCGGCCAGGGCCTGGCGCTCCAGCTTGCCGATGCTGCGGCCGGCCGCGGCCGACTCGGCCTTGCGCTGCTGGGCGCGGAACAGGCCGAAGGGGTCGTTGACGTGGCGGGCGTCGCGCGCGGCGGCGGCGGCGGCCTCGCGCGAATTGGCGTCGGCCTTCATCGACCAGGTCGGGCGACCGCCGGTCATCTTCTCTTTTTCCTGCGCCGAGCGGATCTGGCCCTCGCTCATGCCGGCGTAGAAGTTCCAGTTCTTGTTGTACTCGGCCGCGTGCTTGACGCAGAAATTGTAATAGACCCCCGGCATGTCACGCGACTTGGGCGCCTTGGACGTGGCGGCCAGGCTGCATTCGGGGTGATCGCAACGCACTTCGCCCGGCTTCAGGGCGAAGACGTCGTTCTCACGCGCCTTCTCTTCCGCCGTTTTCGGGGGGCGGACGCGGATGTCAAAAAACTTGGGGCGATATTCGAAGTCGGCGCTCATGGCGCTTAGAGTAAGCCGCAGCTATTTCCGTTCAAGGATTGACAAGCAAGGAAGCTATCATGGGCGCCGTCGCCGATGCCATCGCCGCCAAATTGACCACCGCTTTTTCGCCCACGAGGCTGGAGATCGTCGACGACAGCGACCGCCACCACGGCCATGCCGGACACCGGGAGGGCGGGGAGAGCCACTTCAACCTGCTGATCGAGGCCCAGGCCTTTGCCGGTAAGGCCCGCGTGGCCCGCCAACGCCTGATTTTCCAAGCCCTTTCCGAGGAAATGGCGGGACCCGTTCACGCCCTGTCGATCGTCGCCAAGGCGCCGGGCGAGGCGTGAAGGACCGCGCGAAAACAGGCTTGCCAGAGGCCCCCGCGACTGATTGCCTCTCCGCCCGGCGCAGCCCCGCAAAAGGCAGGAAACGCCGGCGAACGAGGCCGGCATGAGCGCGACAGAAAATTCCACCCCGATCCCGATCTTTTTGGATCCGGACAGCGAAGCCGCCCTGGCGGCGGCGCTTCCGGCCCTTTTGGCGCGGTCTTACGCCCGTTATTCGAACTTCACGGTGGCCGCCGCCGTGATCGACGAGGACGGGCGCGCCCATCTGGGGGTCAATGTCGAGAACGCCGCCTATCCGTCGGGCACCTGCGCCGAGCAGACGGCGATCGGGGCGATGGTGACGGCCGGCGGGCGGGGAATCGCCAGGGTGCTGATCGCCTCGGGCTCCAACGCCGTGGTCCAGCCCTGCGGCGCCTGCCGCCAGCGCATCGCCGAGTTCGCGACCGACGCCTGCGAGATCGTTTCGGTCCAGGACGGCAAGACCACGCGCCGCACGCCGTTCTGGAGCCTGCTGCCCGATTCGTTCGGGCCGCGCGACCTGGCCTGACCGCCACGAAAAAGGGGGCGACGTCGCCGTCGCCCCCTCGATGTCCAGCGCCGGCCGCTAGAGGCCGCCGGGCTTGCACTCGTTCTGGAAGAACTTCTCGATCTCGACCAGCTGGACCTCCATCATGGCCGGGGTCATGGTCATGTACTGGTGGCCCATGTCCTTGATTTCCAACCACTTGTAAGGCTTGTTCGCCGCCTTCAGCCCGGCGATGAAGCGCCGGGAATCCTTGATGTCGACGATCTGGTCGCGCTCGCCGTGGTACAGGAAGATCGGGATCTTGGCCTCGCCGGCGTTCTGGATGGCGTCCAGCCCGCCCACGAACGGCCGCTGGTATTCACGCATGGTGCGGCTGTCGGCGGTGGCGCGCTTCATGTCGGAGAGGCTGCCGCCGGCCCCCGACACCGCGCACTGATAGAGGCCGTTGGGCCGGATGCTGGCGGCCAGGGCCGAATAGCCGCCGTACGAATAGCCGAACATGGCGATGCGCTTGGGATCGGCGACCTTCTGGTCGATCAGCCACTTGGCGCCGTCGTCCTTGTCGTCCTGCATCTTCTGGCCCCACTCGCCGTCGCCGGCGGTCCAGAGCTTGCGGCCCCAGCCTTCGCTGCCGCGGAACTGGGGTTGCAGCACCGCATAGCCGCGGCTGGCGAAATACTGGGTCCAACCGCTGACGTCCCAGCCCAGCTCGTCCCGCGCCCACGGCCCGCCGTGCGGCAGGATGATCGTCGGAAAGGGACCCGGGCCGGCGGAGGCCGGCGGCTTGGTCAGGAAGCCGGGGATCTCCAGGCCGTCGCGGGCCGTATATTCGACCAGATGGGTGTCGCCGAGGGTCTCCGGCTTGATCCACGGGCGCGCCTTGCCCAGCAGGGACAGCTTTCCGTCCTTGGTGAACAGGTAGTAGTCGCCGGGCTCCCGGGGGCCTGATTTCAGGACGATGATGGCGTTGTAGTCGTCCGACCACGACACCACCGACAGGTCGGCGCCGTCGGGAACGCTGATTCTGGCCTTCTGCCCGGTGCCCGGATCGGTCCAGGGCATGGGCGTGGTCTTGACGCCCAGAGCCGCGCGGACGCCCTTGTCCATCGCCGCCAGCTGCGGATCGACCCAGTAGACGTTGAAGCTGGCGGCCTGGTAGCTGAAGCCCAGCAGATGGTCCGACGGGTCCTCGACGACGCCGACGGCGTCGAACAGCTTATGTTCGAAAGCCGGTTCGAGGATCTTCTTGGCCGTGATGTCGTAGACGTAGATCCCCGACTTGTCGGCGCCGGGCTGCCGGCCCGCCACATAGACGATGTTGGGATCGTCGCTGAAGGCGGCGACGGCGAAGAGGTTGCGGTCCTTGAGGTAGGATCGGAAGTGCGGCTCCCACTGACCCTTGGGGCCCTTGATCCACTGGATGTAGACCGCCTTGCCGTCCTCGTAGTCCAGTTGCACCTTGGCGCGGATCTCGCCCTTGGCGTCCGCCTGCAGTTCGCCGAACTTCTCCGACCCGCGCTCGGTTCTTTCCGCCGTGCCGTTGTAGATGTTGGCGCGGTAGACATCGCCTTCGCCGTCGCCGCTGTTGTCCATCACCAGAATATGCTGCGGGTCGCCCGGCAGCGTGCTGAGGATGCTGGGGTTGCCGGTGCGATTTTCGAGCTCGGCGCTTTCGCTGGCGGCGCGCGCTTCGGGCAGGGCGGACTTCCAGTCCTTGCCCTTCAGATCGGTGATGTAGATCTTGCCCAGGTGCCCCTTGTACGACCCGATCGTCAGGGTCTGCTGCACCACGATCGCCAGGCGGTCGTTCTTGACGAAGCTGACGCTCATCAGCCGCATGTTCCGCGAGGCGATGATGAACGGCTGACGGTCGGGGTGGGCGGTTTCCCAGACGGCCAGAAGGCGCTCCTCGCCGTCCGCCGAGATCAGGCCGGCGATGTGCTGGCCGTCGGGCGAGACCACCACGTCCGCCAGAGCGGCGTAGCGGCTGAAATCCTTGGCGCTGGGCGCCGCGGCCAGGGCGGTGGAGACGCCGAGGGTGGCCGCCGAGGCCAGGCCCAGGCAGGCCGCCGCGGCCATGGCCGTCAACAATGTCTTGGTTTGAGTCGGCACGTGAGGGCCTCACTGAATGAACCGGATTGCCTCGAACGTAGCGACAGTTTGTCCGTGTCCGCAATGCGGCCATGATGTATCGCAATTACAGGTAGTTACATGGAAATCACATTACGCTAGGTAGCGACGGATGCCCGACAAAGGCACGAAATCCGGTCAAGCTGGGCCATTGTGGCGACTATGTGACTAAATTGTAACTCGTGGAGCAAGAAATCACCGGTCGCCCATTGCGTTCGTTGAAGCCTGGCATTCGACCTGCCTAACCTGCCGTCTGAGCCTTGGGGGACGCGATGTCGCTAGGCTCGTTCAGCGCGGGGAGTAAAAATGTTCTTACGTAAAATCCTACTGTGCACGACCATGATCGCCGGTGCGATCGTGACGGGCGCGCCGACCCTCGCGGCGGCTCAGGACACCGCCGCCCCGCCCGCCGCGGAAGGGACGGAAGTCGACGAACTGGTGGTCACCGGTTCGCGGATCCGCCGCAACGAATTCAACAGCATCTCGCCGGTCCAGGTGATCACCACCGAAGGCTCGACCCTGGCCGGCCTGGTCAGCGGAAGCGAGATCCTGCAGGGCGCTTCGGTCTCGGCCGGCTCGACCCAGATCAACAGCCAGTTCACCGGCTTCGTCGTCAACGGCGGCGGCGGCGTGAACACCGTCTCGCTGCGCGGCCTGGGCGACCAGCGCACCCTGGTGCTGCTGAACGGCCGCCGTCTGCCGCCCGCCGGCACCCAGGGCGCGGTCGCGGCCGTCGACCTCAACATCCTGCCCGACGCGATCGTCGACCGGTATGAAATCCTGAAGGACGGCGCCTCGTCGATCTACGGCTCGGACGCCGTGGCCGGCGTCGTCAACGTCATTACCCGCAACAAGCTGGACGGCGGTCGCCTGGAAGCCTCCGGCAAGTTCGGCGGCGGCGGCGACGGCGGCAACGAATACACCTTCAGCGGCGCCTACGGTAAGGTGCTGGACAAGGGGCGGTTCCAGATCAGCGGCCAGTACTACGAGCAGAAGGCGCTCAAGTTCGGCGACCGCAAGGACCTGATGTGCCAGGAGCAATACAGCTTCAACCCGACCACCGGCGCGCGTAACGACTGGATCGACGTCGACACCGGCACGTTCAAGTGCCTGGGCCCGTCCGGCGCCCAGTTCAACTACATCCCGGTCTACGCCTCGTCGGGCGCCTTCTACGGCAGCCGGGCCAGGATCTCGACCGACGGTCCGGCCTATCCGGCCAACCCACCGATCGTCGCCGCGGCCGCCGCCGATCCGCGCCTGCCGGGCTACCGGTTCGCGCCGCTGAACGACCGCGATTCGGTCAACGCCCTGGAGCGGGACGCCGACTTCATCTCGCCGACCAAGCGCTACACTATCTATGCCGACGGCCAGTACGACCTGACCTTCGGCGAGGCCTATGGCGAGTTCCTGGGTCACCAGCGCAAGTCGTCGCAGACCAATGTGCAGCAGCTGTTCCCGATCATCGCGCCCGAAGCACCCTGCTCGGTGAACCCCTTCAACTGCGCGGGCGCCTCCTATGCTGACGCGGCTCGGACCATCCCGGGCTGGGAGGATCCGGATGATCCCAACGATTCCGGTCTCTACGCACCTCAGGCCCTGGCCCTGACGCCCTACAAGTACACCCAGGACGTGACCGTGGTCCGCGGCATCGCGGGCCTGCGCGGCAAGTTCGGCGAGGGTCTGGGCTTCCTCAACGGTTGGACCTGGGACGGCTATCTCAGCTATTCGAAGAACCACGGCAAATACAGCCTGACGGGCATCGACAGCGAGAAGTTCTTGGCCGGCATCGGCGGCGATTGGGCCGACAGCAACTTCAGCGAAATCTGCCCGTCCGGCTCGCCGGCCGGTTGCCGTCCGATCAACCTGTTCTCGGACCAAGTCCTGCAGACGGGCAACCTGACGCCGGACGACTACGCCTACCTGAAGCTGACCGACAAGGGCGTCACCGACTACGAGCAGACCATCGCCGAATTCTCGGTGACCGGCGACCTGTTCAAGCTGCCGGCCGGCCCGCTGTCGGGCGCGTTCGGCGTGTCGTATCGCCATGACAAGCTGGACGACAAGCCGGGTCCGGACTTGACYAACCAGAACTTCTACAACCTGGCCACCGCCAGCCGCACCAAGGGCAGCGACACGGTCTGGGAAGGCTACGGCGAACTGGAAGCGCCGCTGCTGAAGGCGCTGCCGGCGATAGAGTCCCTGACCCTGAACCTGTCGGGCCGGGTGTCGGACTACGATTCCTACGGCACCAACTACACCTACAAGACCGGCCTGAATTGGCAGATCACCCCCGCCTATCGCCTGCGCACCAGCTACGGCACCTCGTTCCGCGCCCCGGCGCTGTTCGAACTCAACTTGGGCGACCAAGGCGGCTTCCTGAGCCAGGCCTCGGTCGACCCGTGCATTCGCTATGCGCCCTCGGAAGGCGGCGGCACGTCGAACCCGACGATCGCCAAGAACTGCGCGGCCCAGGGTATCCCCGGCGACTACGACGGCCTCAATAATTCGGCCTTCATCATCACCGGCGGCGGCGAGGACCTGAAGCCGGAGAAGTCCAAGGCGTTCAGCGCGGGCTTCATCTGGACCCCGGAATTCGCCGACATCAACATCGCGATCGACTACTACGAGATCGAGGTCAACGATCAGGTCACCAGCAGCGGCGCGGCCGTCGTCGGGCAGTGCTACGCCGCTTCCGACTTCCCGACTAACCCGTTCTGCGCTCTGTTCGACCGTGACCTGGATCCGTCTTCCCCGAACTATCTGCAGGTCACCAACATCGATGGTTCGTTCCGCAACATCGTAAGCCAGACCAGCCGCGGCATCGACCTGACGCTGCGCTACAACCGCGACATCGGCCCGGGCAAGCTGACCCTGGACGGCCAGTTCAGCTACACCCTGGAAGACACCCAGGAGCTGTTCGCCGGCTTCACGGACGACTTCAACGGCGTGATCGGCGAACCGAAGGTGGTCGGTAACACCCAGCTGCGTTACCGCTGGAACGACTTCACCGTCACGTGGTCGACCGAGTTCGTGGGCCATCAGTCGAACTACGACTACCAGTTCGGCACCAACCTCTCGCCGCCGTCGAACCTGACGACGCCGCAGGGCTCGGCCTTCATCGCCAAGAACCACGCCGAGGCGATGTGGTACCACGGCCTGTCGTTCCGCTATGAGGCCGACAAGTGGGAAGGCATCGTGGGGGTGACCAACCTCTTCAACGAAGCGCCGCCCAAGGTGTCGCCGGCCCTGCAGGACCGCGGCAACTTCACCTACGGCCGCGTGGGCAGCTACGCCTTCGCGACCCAGTACGACTTCATCGGCCGTCAGGACCC
>NZ_JBFTZS010000197.1:0-8085 GCF_056406675.1 Caulobacter sp. P1_B12_2
GCGCATGACGCCCACCAGCAGGTCGGGCGAGACCTGGCGCAGGTCCAGGCAGACGGTGCGGGTCGGGTCCAACAGCGGGGCGAAGGCGACGCTGGCCTCGCCGGCGTCGAGCGCGCCGACCAGGGCGGCGCTGAGCTTCTGGCGGTCGCCGGCCGTGGCGACCGAGGCCAGACCTTCGTTGATCAGGCTGACGGTCGCGACGCCGCGCGGAGCCGCGCCCCGCACGCTCTTGACCCGGCCGGTGCTGGCGATCACCAGCAGCAGCTGCGGCGCGCCGTCGACCAGGGTCTGAAGGGTGTTCAGCTCGCCGACATTGCGGTTGTCGCGCTCGCCGGCCCGGCGGTGAGTGAGGATCAGGCCCGAGGCCAGGCCCACCCCGACGGTCGCCACCGACAGGAAGCCCAGGATGAAGGCCAGCGGTCCGGTGGGCGCGGGCGGCGCCAGGCCCGACAGCTGGGTCAGGGCCGCCACCGCGCCGCCGATCAGGGCCAGACTGGCGCCCTCGGCCAGGCGTCGGGGCGAGGACAGGGTCGAGGCGGCAGCCACCGGGGCCAGGATCCAGGCGCTCATCGCGCCCGAAACGCCGCCGGTCACCACCGCCGCGCCCGCGCCGCAGGTGGCCCACAGCACCAGGATCAGGGATTGCAGGCGCTCGTCGCGCCGGTCGCCCACGGCGAGGGCCGCCAGGGCCGGAATCGCGCCGGCCGCCAAGGCCAACCAGATGGGAAGGCCGACGACGCCGGGGGTGAAGGCCGCCGCGCCCGTCGCGAAGATCACGGTCGCCAGCCAGCCCAGCCGCCACAGATGCGCCGCGCCGAAGGCCCCCGCCGAGGCGTTACCCGACAGATTGGCCTGACCCGGCTTGGGGTCGGTCTGGAACGGGGAGCCGTCAATGGGCAAGGCCGCGAGAATCCCTTTCGGTGAGTCTTCGTCCTCAAAGCTTAACGCGTGGCGGGGAGTCTCCCAAGGCCGCACAATCGGTGCGCGATCGTTAACGCCAGAGCTTCTTGTGGACGGAAACGGATTCGTAAGCGCCTTGGTTCATTCTGACCCATCGAAGTTACGGACAGAAGGTCCCTGATGCCGCCACCGGCGATCACCGACGCATCGAGCCCCGCCGAGACGCCGCGCGAAAACGCGAGCGCCGACACGGGTTTGATGTCGCAGACCACCGCCTTCCGGCGGGCGGCGGCGCGCGCGCGTCGCCAGCAGGCCTTGGATGATCAGAAACGCTCGTTCCTGCGCATGGTCAGCCACGAACTGCGCACGCCGCTGAACGCGGTGATCGGCTTTTCCGAGATCCTGTCCTGCGAGCTGTACGGCCCCCTGGGCGCGCCGCAGTACAAGGAATACGCCGGCCTGGTGCACGAAAGCGGCCTGAAGCTTCTGCGGCTGGTCAATCAGATCGTCGAAATCGCCCGCCTGGAAGGCCACGTCACCGACCTGGACCTGGGCGAGGAAAGCCTGGACGACGCCGTCGAGGACGTGGTCCTGCAGCTGCGGGGCGACGCCTCCGCCCGCGGAATCAGCATCGTCGCGCCCGAAGTCGGAACCCTGCCCTGCCTGCGGGCCGACGGTCGGGGCCTGCGCACCATCCTGACCAATCTGCTGCAGAACGCCCTCACCCACTCGCCGCAAGGCGGGCTGGTGGTGATCGAAGCCAAGCAGATCGGCGGCGGCTTCGTCGAGATCGAGGTCCGCGACCATGGCGAGGGGGCTGATCCGGCCGACCTGACCCGTCTGATCCGTCCGTTCGAACAGGGCGGCGCCACCCTGACCCGGTCGTCGGAAGGCGCGGGCCTGGGCCTGCCGATCGTCGACCTGCTGACCCGGGCCATGGACGGAAGCCTGCGGCTGAAATCCACGCCGGGCCACGGCTTCACCGCCATCGTCACCCTGCCGGAAGCCACGGCGCGCAACGGCACGCGGCCGCGGCCTTAAAGGCGCTAAAGGCCCTTCCTCTTTCGGCGTCGCCGCACTAAGTCCCGCTCATGCAACGCCCCATAGACGCCGCCCTCGACGAATTGGCCGACGAGTTCGAACTGCTCGGCGACTGGGAAGAGCGCTATCGCTACGTAATCGAGCTGGGCAAGGACCTCGCGCCGCTCAGCGAGGCCGAGCATTCCGAAGCCAACAAGGTGCGCGGCTGCGCCAGCCAGGTGTGGCTGGTGACCGAGCCCCAGGCCGACGGCACGGTCCTGTTCCGGGGCGACAGCGACGCCCACATCGTCAGCGGACTGATCGCCATCCTGATGCGGCTGTATTCGGGGCGGCCGGCGCGGGACATCGTCGATTTCGACGCCGCCGCCGCGATGGGCCGGCTGGGCCTGTCGGAGGCCTTGTCGTCTCAGCGGTCGAACGGGCTGAAGGCGATGGTCGCGCGGATCCAGCGGGACGCTGGAGCGCTGGCGCGCTAACCCGCACCCACCACCTTCTCCAAGACCGTCATTCTCGCCACAAGGGCGAGAATGACGGCTGAGAGGTGGAGGGTTTAGAGCCCTAGACTCAGAAGAACCCGGCGCGGGTCCCGATGAACCAGATCGCGATGACGATCAGCACCAGCTGCAACAGCCAGTTGACCGGCGACGGAATGGGGCTGCGTTGGACCGCGTAAAGAGCCAGGCCAAGCAGCACGAGGGCGACGACGATGACGATCAGGATGCTCATGTCGGTGTAAGCGCGTCTCTTGGTTGAAAGTTCCACTGACGCTTGAGAGATCTGGCGCCAGCGCTTATCAGCCCAGCCCATGACCTTCCGCGTCGCCGCTCTTTATCGTTTCACGACCTTCGCCGACCCGCTGACCATCATGCGGCCGTTGTCGAAGCTGTGCTGCGGCCTGGGCGTCAAGGGCACGCTGTTGCTGGCCCGCGAGGGGATCAACGGCACCATCGCCGGAACGCCCGAGGCGATCGACCAGGTGCTGGACCACATCCGCGCCCTGCCCGGCTGTGACACGCTGGAGCTGAAGTTCGCCGACGCCGAGACGATGCCGTTCCACCGCATGAAGGTGCGGATCAAGCGCGAGATCGTCACGCTTGGCGCGGGCGACCTGGATCCGGTCAGCAACGCCGGGACCTATGTCGATCCCGCCGACTGGAACGCCCTGATCGCCCAGGACGACGTGGTGGTGATCGACACCCGCAACGCCTACGAGGCCGCCATCGGCACGTTCGAGGGCGCGATCGATCCCCAGACCGCCAGCTTCAGCGACTTCCCCGCCTGGTTCCGCGCCTTCCGCGAGACCTGGGACCCGACCGCCCCGCCGCCCAAGGTGGCGATGTTCTGCACCGGCGGCATCCGCTGCGAGAAGTCGACGGCTTTCCTGAAGCGTGAGGGGATCGACGAGGTCTTCCACCTGAAGGGCGGCATCCTGAACTATCTGGAGACCACGCCGGCCAGTGAGAGCCTGTGGCGTGGCGAGTGCTTCGTGTTCGACGAGCGCGTGGCGGTTGGCCACGGCCTGACGCCCGGCACGCACGCCCTATGCCGGGGCTGCCGCATGCCGGTCAGCCCGGAGGACCGCGCTTCCGAGCACTATGTCGAGGGCGTCTCCTGCCCCGCCTGCCACGACGCCCGCGACGACGAGGCCAAGGCTCGCTACGCCGAGCGCCACCGCCAGGCCACCCGCGCCAAGCAACTGGGCATCGCCCATGTCGGGGCGGTGATGGAGCCGCGCGAGCCCTAGTTCGCGTCATGACGTTGCGCCGACCCCGCGCCGCCGTCATATGTCGAGCATGACCGAAACGGCCGTTACCCTGTCCGAACGGCAGACCGCCCTGATCGCCAAGGCCCTGGCCGAGCCGCGTCGCCTGCAGATCCTGCGGGAAATCGGCGCCAGCAAGGACCCGACGCCTTGCGGCGGCCTGGCCCAGGCCCAGCACATCAGCGCCGCGACGATGTCCCACCACATGAAGGAACTCGAGACCTCGGGGCTGGTGCGCATCTGCCGTGAAGGCCGGTTCGCCTTCCTTGTGCTTCAGCGCGACGTGTTGAACGCCTATCTCGCCCAGCTCGCCGAAATCTGAGGCCGCCCGCACTTTTCGTCGGGGCTCCGCGCCTTGAATCACTTCGATGCTTATCTAACTGTCGAAGTGTCGCCACGAGGCGGCATGGAGAGAATTCGATGAGCAAGCTTTCAGGTAAGACCGCTGTCGTGACCGGCGCGTCCAAGGGGATCGGCGCCGACATCRCCAAGGGCCTGGCGGCCGAGGGCGCGGCCGTGGTGGTCAACTACGCCTCCAGCCGCGACGGCGCCGACAAGGTCGTGGCCCAGATCGTCGCCGCCGGCGGCAAGGCGCTGGCCGTCCACGCCGACGTGTCCAAGCCCGCCGACATCACGCGACTGTTCGCCGAGGCCAAGGCGGCCTTCGGGACGCTCGACATCCTGGTCAACAACGCCGGCGTCTATCAGTTCGGCCCGCTCGACGCGGTGACCGCCGACGAATTCCATCGTCAGTTCAACATCAACGTCCTGGGCCTGCTGCTTGTCACCCAGGAAGCCGCCCGCAACTTCGGAGCCGACGGCGGCAGCGTCATCAACATCAGCTCGAACGCGACGTCGTTGAACCTGCCGGAAGCTTCGATCTACACCGCCACCAAGGCGTCGGTGGACTCGATCACCCGGGTGCTGGCCAAGGAGCTGGCCGCGCGCAAGATCCGCGTGAACGCCATCAATCCCGGCGGCGTCGAGACCGAAGGCTTCCACGCGGCCGGCGTCGCCGGCTCGGAGTTCGAGACCTTCATCGTGTCGCAGACCCCGCTGGGCCGCCTGGGCCAGCCGAGCGACATCACGCCCGTCGCGGTGTTCCTGGCTTCGGCCGACGCCGGCTGGGTGACGGGCGAGATCATCGCCGTCTCCGGCGGCGCGCGCTAGACACGCGACAAGCGGCGGCGGTGGGGATCAACCCCGCCGCCTCCGCGTTATCGAGGCTCACCTCTTTTGACGGAGCCTCCCCATGGCCGCTTATGACGCCTCCTACGGCACGCCCGCCGCCGCTCGCCAGGGCCTGCTGTCCAGTCTTTCGGACAAGCTCTCGGGGCTGTTCAGCAAGACCCCCTCGACCGCTGGGACCGAGCCCTATGCCGCGGCCCCGCCCGCCGACTACGCCCTGACGCCCGACGCTGAAGGCAAGATCACCGTGGCCGGCTACAAGGTGCCGGTGGCCCTCGCCGTGGTCGGGGCCGGCGTCGTCGCCGCCCTGCTGATCAACCGCCGCACGCGCGCCCCGGCCATCGCCGCGGCCACCACCGCCTGGAGTTTCTTCGGGTCCAAGCTGGCGAAGTAAGGCCACGCTTCGAACCTTTCGCCGACGCCCCGCGTTAGCCGATCCCCATTCCAGGAGAGCCTCATGGCCCATACCAACGAAGATCACATCAAGCTCGTCAACGGCCTGGTCGAAACCACCATCGACAGCGCCGACGGCTATGAAGAAGCCGCCAAGGACGCCGACGGCGCCCGCTTCAAGACCCTGTTCACCCAGCGCGCCCAGGAGCGTCGCTCGGTGGCCTCGGACCTGCAGAACGAAGTCCGCCGCCTGGGCGGCGATCCCAAGGACGACGGCACCATCCTGGCCGCCGCCCACCGGGTCTTCGTCAATCTGAAAGACAGCCTGACCAAGGGCGACGAAGCCGTCGTCAACGAGGTCGAGGCCGGCGAAGACCACATCAAGCACAAGTTTGAAAAGGCCCTGGGCGACACCGACGTCGACGTCCAGACCCGCGCCGCGATCGAAAAGGCCTGGACCTCGGTCAAGTCGGGCCACGATCAGATGCGCGACATCAAGCAAGCGCTGAAGCACTAGGTCGAGCCTAGAAACGTTGCTCTTCCCTCCCCCTTGTGGGGAGGGAAAGTTCTCTACTCAAACCATCCGGTAGTGCATCGCCAGCCGCTGCAGCGCCAGTTTCAACACCGTCTTCCCGACCCGCCTTGGCAGGCCCAGCTCGCGCTCGGCGACCTGCAGCGCCGTCTCGGCCAGGCACACCCGTTCCAGCATCTCCCGCAGTCCCGGCCCCACCTCGGCCAGGGCCGCCGCGATCCGGTCCTTGGCCGCGCGCGCCCGTAGCGCCGGCTCCAGTCGCGGCGCGCCGCCCGCCGAGCGCGGCTGAGCGTCCCAGTCCATGGTCAGTCGGCCCACCGAACCGGCCCGCTGGAAGTCCTCGCGCAGCCGCTCGCCGGCCATGATCTCCACCGGCTCCAGTCCGCCGCGCCGGGCCAGCCAGGCCACAGGCGACTCGCCGAGATTGGCCTTCAGCACCACGTGCTGGTCGCTGCCCTCGATCACCACGCGCTCACCCTCGATCACGCCCGGTCGTCCCGGCGGCGGCGCAGGCGGGGCGAGCGGCTTGATCAGCCGCCATCCGCCCTCACTGCGCGAGGCCAGGGCACCGTCGCGGGCCAGCACCCGGAAGGCGGCCTCGTCCACGGTCAGCATCACCCGCCGCCGGGGACCGAAGCAGACCACATAGCCCAGGCCCTTGACCTCGATCAGCGCGCCCGGACGCCGCAGCAGCCGCTCGGCGCGGGCGGCCAGGTGCTCGGCCTCCAGCGCTCGCTCGAAGACGCCGCTCATCGCTCCGCCCCGATCTGCGTCAGCTCCGGAATGGCTTCGGGCGCCTGCTTCACGCAGGCCTCCAGCACGCTCATCCGGGCGTCGAAGGCGGCGTTCTCGCGCATGTCCTCGATGCGGGTGCAGGCGTGGCCGCAGGTGCTGCGATCCCGGTTGAAGGCGAAGGCCACCCGGATCAGCGGCCAGTTGAAATTGACGTGGGCCAGGTAGATGGCGATCTGGCGGGCACGCGCCGCCGACTTGCTGGCGCGCTTCGTCGACGCGATGTCGGCCGGCGACACGCCCGTCGCCAAGGCCACGGCGTGGGTGATGAAGGCGGCTGTCAGCCGGTCACGGCGTGGGTCGGGCGAGATCGCCCACAGATCCTCGAGAGTTTGAGCCAGCATCGGCTTCCCCTGCGAACGGCGTCCCCGTGACGCCCTCGACCACAAGTTTAGGTCGAGATTCCGTAGGTGAGGATAACTTTCCTATTGCGCGCGTCTAGCAGGAATATAAACCTTTGATTGCGTTGCGCTGGACCCCGCTCTATCCCCGCGCCCAAATGGGCATAGAGGCCGTCGGGATGATCGCGCCCTTGCTCGTCACCACCGCCGCGGCCAGCTGGTGACCGCGACTCACGGCCGTCTCGACCGGCAGGCCGGCCAGGCGCGAGGACAGGTAGGCGGCGTTGAAACTGTCGCCCGCGCCGGTGGTGTCCAGCGCCTTGACCCGGGCCGGCGCGGGGGTGGCGATGCGGCCTTCAGGCGTGTGGACGTTGACTGCGTGGCTCTCGTCGCGCGCCACCACCTCGGCGCCGGCAGCGGCCCATTCGGCGGCCAGGTCCTCGGCTTCGCGGCCGTAGAGCGGACGGCTGTCCTCGCTGCTCAGCGACACGTAGCGGCAAGACGGCACGACGCCGTCCAGCGCTTCGCGGGCCGCCTCGGGCGAAGCCCACAGCGCCGGGCGGTAGTTGAAATCCAGGGCCACGGCGACGCCCAGCGAGTGGACATAGGCCAGAATGTCCTTCAGCCGCGCCCGCCCGATATCGCCGATCACCGCCAGGGTGACGCCGGACAGGTAAACCAGGTCGCTGGCCTTGGCGGCGGCGATCAATTGGTCGGCGGTGTGCTGCGAGAACAGGTCGCGAATCGGGGCCCGCTCGCGCCAATAGTGGAACTTCCGCTCGCCGTTCTCGTCCAGCACGATGGCGTAGAGGCCTGGCAGGCGGTTCTCGGCCTCACGCACCAGGGCGGTGTCCAGCCCCTCGCGGCGCATGGCGGCCAGGGCCCCGTCGCTGAACGGGTCGCCCTTGCCCAGGGCCGTGCAATAGGCGACCGCGTCGCCGAGGCGCGCCATGTAGACGGCGGTGTTGAAGGTGTCGCCCGCGAACCCCATCCGGTGCAGGCCCTCGCCCTCCGGCGACAGCTCGACCATGCATTCGCCCAGGACGGTGATCTTGGCCATGTGACGGGTCCCCTTGTTGGAGGGCGTGATAGGGGGTTTCCGCCTGGCGATCCAGGCTCACTCACTTGCCCCCACC